>JBDSVN010000123.1:0-9134 GCA_039927175.1 Lysobacteraceae bacterium
CGCAACATCAGCAAGATGCCGATGATACGCGTGTTCGGCAATGCGGTGCTGTCGTTCTTCTCGAAATTGTCCACTGGCTATTGGGACCTGTTCGATCCCACCAACGGCTACACCGCAATCCACGCCAATGCCCTGCGCATGCTGCCGCTCGACAAGCTCAGCCAGCGCTGGTTCTTCGAGACCGACCTGCTGTTCCGTCTTGGCACCGTGCGCGCAGTCGTGCAGGACATTCCAATGGACGCACGTTACGGTAATGAGGTTAGTGGCTTGCGCGTGCCGCGCATCCTCGGCGAATTCCTGTTCAAGCACCTGCGTAATTTCAGCAAACGCATCTTCTACAACTATTTTCTGCGCGACATGGCGCTGGCCTCGATCGAATTGCCCGCTGGCGTCGCGCTGCTGGCGTTCGGTCTGGTGTACGGATCGATCAAGTGGGTCCACTCGCACGACAGCGGATCGCTGGCGACCGCCGGTACCGTCATGCTCGCCGCATTGCCAGTGATTGTCGGATTGCAGTTCATCCTCGCGTTCCTCGCCTATGACATCGCGAACGTGCCACGGCGGGCACTGAGCGGATTGGCAAAAACGGATTGACTGATCGTTGCGACGGATCGGATGCTTGATGTGGTTGCCTGCGCATCGTCGAGCACGCCGCTGCCGCGCAAGCGCAAGAACATCGCCCAGCGCACACCACCATGGCAGGCTCATCGCTGCAGATGCCTTCCGGGACTTCGGAGAAGCGTTCGACTTGCCGTAAACATCAGTGCTACAGGTGTACACACTGTTTGGGCCTTGGGTGCGGGTTTTGACGCGTGGTAGATTGACGAGTCCGTTGGGAGTTTTCTCATGATCGAACCCGGTTCCTCAAAAGACCGCAGCTCTGCTGCGAAGAACAAGCTCTACCCCAGCGCTGATGAAGCGCTGCGCGGGCTGGTCGCAGATGGACAGATTCTTGCCGTCGGCGGTTTCGGCTTGTGCGGCATTCCCGAGGCGTTGATCGCGGCGTTGCACGACTCGGGCGTGAAGGGCCTGACCGTGATTTCCAACAACGCCGGAGTGGATGGCTTCGGTCTCGGCGTGCTGCTCGGGACGCGCCAGATCAGGAAAATGATTTCGTCGTATGTCGGCGAGAACAAGGAATTCGAACGCCAGTTCCTCAACGGCGAGCTGGAACTTGAATTCAATCCGCAGGGCACGCTGGCCGAGCGCATGCGCGCCGGTGGCGCCGGCATCCCGGCGTTCTTCACCCGTACCGGTTTCGGCACGATCGTCGCTGAAGGCAAGGAGACACGCGAGTTCGATGGCCATCAGTACGTGATGGAAACCGCGCTGCGCTCCGATGTCTCGCTGGTCAAGGCATGGAAGGCCGATCCGGCCGGCAACCTGCTGTTCCGCAAGACCGCACGCAATTTCAATCCGGCGGTGGCGATGTGCGCCAAGGTTTGCGTGGTGGAAGTGGAAGAACTGGTCGAGCTCGGCGCGATCGATCCGGATCATGTGCATCTGCCCGGGATTTACGTCGATCGCATCGTCGTCAACGCCACTCCCGAGAAGCGCATCGAACAGCGTACCGTGCGCGCCAAGTCGGCGTAAGCCAAAAGAGGAATCAGACCATGCCATGGACCCGCGACCAGATGGCGCAACGCGCCGCGCTCGAACTCACTGACGGTGCCTACGTCAACCTCGGTATCGGTTTGCCGACGCTCGTTGCCAATTACATTCCAGAAGGCGTGGATGTGTGGCTGCAGTCGGAAAACGGACTGCTCGGCATCGGCCCGTTTCCGACTGACGATGAGATCGATGCCGACCTGATCAATGCCGGCAAGCAAACCGTGACCGCGCGTGTTGGCGCTAGCTATTTCGGCAGCCACGACAGTTTCGCGATGATCCGCGGCGGCCATATCGATCTCGCCATTCTTGGCGCGATGCAGGTCACCGATCGCGGCGACCTCGCCAACTGGATGGTGCCCGGCAAGATGGTCAAGGGCATGGGCGGCGCGATGGATCTCGTGGCCGGCGTGAAACGCGTCGTCGTGTTAATGGAGCACACTGCCAAGAGCGGCGATCACAAGATCCTGAAAGAGTGCACGTTGCCGCTGACCGGCGTCGGCGTGGTCAACCGCATCATCACCGAGTTGGCGGTGTTCGACGTGACGCCCAAAGGGTTGGTTCTGATCGAGTCCGCACCGGACGTGACCGAAGACGAGTTGCACACGAAGACCGGCTGCGCGTTCGCGATAGCGTAGCCTTCCCGCGGATATGAAATGACAACGCCGCTCAGCGCGCGGCAGTTGTCGTGCGTACGCCATCGGATGCGCGTTGCGCATCCACGAGAGCATGGATGATTACGCCATCGTGTTCGGTCAGGCGCGCACGGATGCCGCTGCACCACACGCCAACATGGCGTTCGAAATACGCTGCGTGGTATTGGCTGCCGTCCACATCGTTCCAGAATCCAATCGGCATCGATGGAAATGGCGCGACGCAGGCCATTTCACCAGTCGTATCGCGCAAGGATGTCCCGTCGCCGCCAAGCATCTGCACTGCCATGCCGAGTCCGCGACACTGCACTTCGCCGCGCCACACCGGCAGGATCGGACAGCCGAGCGCAAAGCTTGAAAGCATGCCGGCGTCACTCAACATCAACGCTATCTGCACTCGGTCTTTTACATCGCGATATACGTAATCGAAACTTTCAGGCGCGAGCTGTGAATCTGCTGTCGCAAGAATCGTGCGCAGCGCGGCAAGCTTGTGCGTTTCCGCTGGTTTCACGCCGGATCTCTCGCTTGCGCTGAGCCACTGCGCACTGGCACCGAAGATGCTGATGCCGCAATCGTCGGCCAGATTCCACAAGGCGTTTGCATCGGGATACATCGGATCGCCGTCGTACAACACGATGGTTGCACCCACTGCAAGACTCGACACCAGCCAGTTCCATACCGTCCCGTCGCAAGCCGTGTGCTGGAAAATCCGGTCCTCGCGGCGCAGATCGGTGTGCAGTACGAGTTCTTTCAGATGCTCCAGTAACGTGCCGCCGGTACCATGCATGACACAGCTTGGCACGCCGTCAGCGCTGGTCGAATGGATCGCGTACAGCGGGTGATCGAACGGAGTCGGCACGAATTCCGGCGCGACTCCCGCATGCGCCGCAACGAATTCCGGCAGCAAGACCACATCGCGCAATCCGTCGATCGATGGCGCGGGATCGAGATACGGAACCATGACGACGCACGCGATGCTGTCGATGCGATCAAGGATGGTACGCACGTTTTCGCGACTGTCGAACTGCTTGCCGCCGCATGCATGACCGTCGGCACAGAACAGCAGCTTCGGTTTGATCCGGCCCAAACGATCGAGAACGTCATCAATGGCCAGGTGGGGTGAATACGACGACCACACCGCGCCGAGCGATGCCGTTGCCAGCATTGCAATCACTGCAGCCGGAAGATTCGGCAGGAAGCCGGCAACGGAGTCGCCAATTCCAACGCCGTGTTCCTTCAGCGCAGCCGTTAATGCGCCGACATGCTCATGCAATTGCGCGTAGCTGAACTCCAGCGCGTTGCCATTCTCGCTACGGAACAGCAACGCCGTGCGATCGTCGCTGAAACGCAACAGGTTTTGAGCAAAATTCAGCCGCACATCCGGGAACCAGCGCGCGTTCTGCATCGTGTCGGCTTCGACCAGCACGCGTTCGTGATCGCCGATCGCCTTGATCCCACAAAAATCCCAGACCAGTTGCCAGAATTTTTCAGGACTGCGGATCGAAAAATCGTACACCGCGCGGTAATCGTGGAAATCCGCATGCGGATGATGTTCGCGCGCGAAACGCATGAAACGGCTCAGGTTTGCGTGGTCGATACGCTCCTTACTAGGTTCCCAGATCGGTTTGTCCATCTTGTCGCCCGCCCCTGTGCGGTCTCGCATCGATTCTAGACCAATGCCGTCAGGCGGGGGTCTCTAGAAGCGTCACGCATCGCAGGCGTCACAACGCCGCTTCAAGCTCCGGCACGATCTGGAACAGATCGCCCACCAGGCCGATATCGGCAATCTCGAAGATCGGCGCATCGGCATCCTTGTTGATCGCGACGATGGTGCCCGCATCCTTGATGCCGGTCAGGTGCTGGATTGCGCCGCTGATGCCGATGGCGACATAGAGTTCGGGCGAGATAATCTTGCCGGTCTGGCCGACCTGCATGTCGTTCGGTACATAACCGGCATCGACTGCAGCGCGCGATGCGCCAACGCCCGCGCCAAGTTTGTCGGCCAGCGAATACAGGATCTTGAAATTGTCGGCCGAGCCAAATGCGCGTCCACCCGAGACGACGCGCGCGGCGCTTTGCAGGTCGGGGCGATCGGATTTGCCGGCTTTCAATTCGACGAAGCGCGTATGCGTTGGCAGTGTGACTTCGACACTCGCCGCTTCCACCGCCGCATTGCCGCCTTCGTTCGCGGCCGGCCACGAAGCAGTGCGGATCGTCGCGACAATGGGATCGGCACTCGGCACTTCCACCGTGACAATTGCATTGCCCGCATAGATCGGACGTTGGAACGTGTGCGCGCCTTCGACCTTCATCACGTCGCTGACTTGCGACACGCCGAGCAAGGCGGCGACGCAGGGCATCAGGTCTTTGCCGAAGGTTGTCGATGGGCCAAATACATGCGAGTAACCAGCCACGAGCTTTGCGATCTGCGGTGCGAGAACCTGTGCGAGCGCATGTTCGTTGGCGGCATTCGATACCATCAGTACGCGGCTGACGCCATCGATCTTCGCAGCCTGTGCAGCGACGCTCGCGGGATCGGCTGCGAGCACGACGATGTCGATGGCTTCCGCATTCACGGCCTTCGCGGCACTTACGCATTTCGCGGTAGCGTTGTTGAGTTTGCCGTTGAGGTGTTCGGCGACGATCAGTACCTTGCTCATAGCAATCCCTTCGCTTTCAGTGCTGCAACCAGTTCACCCACGTCCTTGACCATCACCCCGCGCTGACGCTTCGGCGGTGCGGCGTAACGGAGCGACTTGAGTTCGTGGCCGTGATCGACGCCGAGATCGGCGAACGCAATCGTTTCCAGTGGTTTGGACTTCGCCTTCATGATGTCCGGCAGCTTGATAAAGCGCGGCTCGTTGAGGCGCAGGTCGGTGGTGATGACGGCCGGCAGGTCGACTTCGAGTGTTTCCAGGCCCGCATCGACTTCGCGCGTCACCATTGCCTTGCCGTCGGCGATCACGACCTTGCCGGCGAATGTGGCCTGCGGCCGACCCCACAATGTGGCCAGCATCTGGCCGGTCTGGTTGGCGTCGTCGTCGATCGCCTGTTTGCCGAGGATCACGAGTCCGGGTTGTTCGCGTTCGACGAGTTTCAGCAATGCGCGCGCGGCAGTGAGCGGCGACACCGCATCATCGGTGACGACATGAATCGCTCGGTTCGCGCCCATCGCCAAGCCGTTGCGCAGATGCGGCTGCGCGTTCGCGGGCGCGAGCGTGGCGACGATCACTTCGGTCGCGATGCCCTGCTCGCGCAGGCGTAGCGCTTCTTCCAGCGCGATTTCGTCGAACGGATTCGGCGACAGCTTGACGCCGTCGGTGACCACGCCCGAACCGTCGGGCTTGACCTGGATGCGGACGTTGTAGTCCACCACGCGCTTGTAGGCGACGAGAATCTTCATCGGCAACGTTCCTCGGAGCGGATCGCCGCAGCTACCAGTGGCAACGCGGCGCAAAGACGGACGATTTTAGCAAGAATGGCGGGGTGGATCGATTCTGCCGTGTCAGTGTCGTGCAACTGCTCCAGAATTCGTCTGTCGATGGAGTTCGATCGCGCTACGCGGCTTCATCATCATCAGACGATGGGTTGCCTGACCGTGGGCAGGCCAGCGTTCAGGCCAGCGCGCTGAGCCGAGCGCGCAACACATCAGCGAACCGTGCCGCCGCATCGGCATCTTGCGCAAGAAACACCGAAGGCTCCGCCAACTCCAGTTCCAGCACGCAGGGCGAGCCATCAGCCGCGCGGATCAGGTCGACGCGCGCATAGGCGAGTGGATAGTCCGAATCAACCAGCATCGGGAGCGCCCCGATCACTCGGTCAGCGAGCGCGCGTTCGTCTGCATCGGGCGTGCGGGGCTGGATGTGCTCGGCGGCGAACAGCGCGCGGGTGGGATCTTCATCGACGTGCAACAGCGCGCCCTTGCGGATCGCGTGGCTGAATTGTCCGTCGAAATACAGCAGCGCGGTTTCGCCAGCGCTATCGACCGATGCAAGGTACGGCTGCAACAACACGCTGCGGCCCTTGTCGAACAACCGTTGTGCGTGTTCGCGCATTGCCTCGACCGCATCGCGGCGATGGCGCTTCGCGTCGCGCGAACCCGCGCCGACGGTGGGCTTGATCACGATCTCGGCAGCATTCGGATAAGTTGCAAGACATTCCGCAATCAATTTGCCGGCGTCGTCGCCGGGCACGCCGAAATCGGTGGGCACGATCGGGATGCCGATCGATTCAAGTTGCGCGAGATAGCGCTTGTCGGTGTTCCAGCGCACCACGTCGAGCGGATTGAGAAGTCGTGTGATCTTCGAGATCTTCTCGCACCATGCAAGAAACTCGTCGAGCCGCATCGTGTAATCCCACGGCGAGCGCAGTAGCACGATCGCATAGCGCGACCACGCGACGGTTGGATCGTCCCACGCGCGAATGTCTGCTGTTACTCCGGCGGCATGCAAGGCAGCCAGCAGCGGTTGCAGGTCGTCATCCAGCGCATGGGCGGCGATGGCGGTGACCAAGGCGATGCGATGCGTTGTGTGGGGATATTCGGACATGGGACGTTCCGCTGCGCGGGTGAAGGCTACGATAGCAATTCCTGATCCAGGTCATGGAATCGCGTTGTGGGCCGCGCATCGATTGCCGGCATCTTTTATCATGTGTGGATGTTGCAAGCCGCTGCCCTCGACGAACACCGGATCGCACAACTGGTGGATCGTTTTTACGAAAAGGTCAGCGCCGATCCCATGCTGGGCGCCGTGTTCAATCCCGTGGTCGCCGATTGGGTCGCGCACAAGCGCCTGCTCATTTCGTTCTGGTGTTCGGTGGTGTTGCGCGCAGGCAGTTATCGCGGCAATCCGATGGCGATGCACCGCCCGCATCCGATCGGTGCCGAACATTTCCAACGCTGGTTGGAATTGTGGACGGAGACCACGCACGAAGTGCTCGATGCCGAGAGTGCCGAGGTGATGTGTGAAGCCGCGCAGCGGATCGCGCAGGGATTGCAGCTCGGGCTTGGCATCCTGCCGCGTTCATCTTCCATGCGCCCGTTGGGGTTGAACATCGTTCGTCGCAGTTGAAGGCGATGCAGCAGTGATGCTGGATGCGGGTATTGCCATTCCCCCAATTCGCGGCTGCTGGCGCGACTCGCGGTTACAATAGGGCATTCCGTATCTTTCAAGCCGTCGCCATGACATCCATCGCCCAAACCGCGCAGGCCAACGCCGAGAACCGTTACGAAGTCACGCGCGCTGATCTTCCGCTGGCGTGTCCGATGCCGTCGATGGCCTTGTGGAATTCGCATCCGCGCGTGTACATGCCGATCGAGGAAGAGGGCAGTTGCAAATGCCCGTACTGCGGTGCTCAGTTCGTGTTGATCGATTGAACCTCGTCGAACAGGCTTCCTTGCCGTGACGCGCGCGCTCACCGTCGTGCAATTGTTGCCGGCGCTGGAAACCGGCGGCGTCGAACGCTCAACGCTGGAAATCGCGGCAGCATTGCTCGATGCGGGCCATCGCGCCATCGTGGTGTCGGCAGGTGGCCGCTTGCAGCCGGCACTGCAGGCGATCGGTGCCGAGCACATCGTGTTGCCGATCGGCCGCAAGTCGCCGTTGACGATGCGCCACATTCCGCGATTGCGCGCGCTGTTTCGCGATGTCGGCGCCGATATCGTGCACGCACGCTCGCGACTTCCGGCTTGGTTGGCGATTGCCGCCCTGTATCGCATGCAGCAACCGCCGCATTTCGTGACCACGATGCACGGGCTGAATTCGCCAGGCCGCTACAGCGGCGTGATGCTGCGCGGCGAGCGCGTGATCTGCGTTTCCGAAACCGTACGCGCCTATGCACTGCAGCATTATCCGCAGACCGATCCGAAGCGGCTCGTGGTGATCCCGCGCGGCGTCGATCCGACTGCATTACCGCGCGATGCCGCGACCCACACGGACGTGGGGAGTGCCGACAAGCGCATGGAGCGCCTGCGGCCTCCTGACGCCGAATGGCGTGCGCAATTGCTGGCGAAGTATCCGCAGATCGGCGGCGGTCGCCTGTTGTTGATGCCTGCACGCGGCACGCGATTGAAAGGACATGTGCATGCGTTGAACCTGCTGGCACGCTTGCGTTCCGATGGACAGGATGTGCGGTTGCTGCTTGCCGGCGTCGATCAACCCGGCCGCGAGGCGTACGTGAAAGAGTTGCGTGCGCAATGCAACGCGATGGGTCTGCGCGATGTTGTTGCGTTCGCGCCGCCGTTAGCGCAGATGCACGAGCTGTATGCGATGTCTGATCTTGTGCTGCAGCTTTCCGACAAACCCGAATCCTTTGGCCGCACCGTGATCGAAGCGTTGTGCAGCGGTCGCGCCGTGCTCGGATGGGATCTTGGCGGGGTTGGCGAATTGCTGCGCGAACTGTATCCGGATGGCGTGGTTGCCCTTGGCGATGCGGAAACACTCGCCGCACGCGCAAAGACATTGCTCGTGGCAGCGCGACCGAAGCTTCGACTGCCGGATCGTTATACCCTTGCGCGCATGCAGGACGACACGCTCGGACTCTATGCAAACCTCGTCGATGGCGATCGCTGACGCACCCGCGCGTGTGCGCGCGCGTTGGGCACCGTGGTGGGTGCTCGTTTTCGTTGTGGCGTGGCCGTGGCCTGGCGTGGCCGAAGGCGTGTTGTCGCTGGGTGCGATCGTCGCCCTCGTCTGGCTGGCAATGCGGCGTTTTCAGGGCGGCGATGCGCTGTTGAGCCGTGAAGGCTGGGCGCTGACCAGTGCATTGTTCTTCAGCTATTGGTTGCCGGAATTGCTGTCGAGCGTCGATGCGATCGACCCCATGCGTAGCCTGCGCGAAGTTGTGGTCGACCTGCGCTTCCTGCCGTTCCTGTGG
>JBDSVN010000124.1:0-7946 GCA_039927175.1 Lysobacteraceae bacterium
GATCAGGGTTGCCCCCATTGTCCAATATTCCCCACTGCTGCCTCCCGTAGGAGTCTGGACCGTGTCTCAGTTCCAGTGTGGCTGGTCGTCCTCTCAGACCAGCTACCGATCGTCGCCTTGGTGGGCCATTACCCCGCCAACTAGCTAATCGGACATCGGCTCATCCAATCGCGTGAGGCTCTTGCGAGTCCCCCACTTTCACCCAAAGGTCGTATGCGGTATTAGCGTAAGTTTCCCTACGTTGTCCCCCACAACAGGGTAGATTCCGATGTGTTCCTCACCCGTCCGCCGCTCGCCGCCCACAGTATTGCTACTGCTGCGCTGCCGCTCGACTTGCATGTGTTAGGCCTGCCGCCAGCGTTCACTCTGAGCCAGGATCAAACTCTTCAGTTAAGAACAAAAACAAAACAAACATTTTAGCTCTCACAAAAGGCGTCTCACCTGAGCTCCAATCGCATGGCAATTGCTGCTCAAATCTTTTCTAGACGACTCTGCAAGATTGGATCCGTTGATCCCATCCGCAGGCGTCCGCACAAGTTTCCTGCGCACACTGTCAAAGAACACCTTCCCGCAGGAAGTAACCACTGGGCCTTTCGCGCCAGCGAGCCGCACATCATACAGCCTCGGATGCGAAGGTCAACACCCCGCAGTGCAACATTGTCGTAAAAGCGCTTCCTGCCTGCAGCGGCGAGGCTCAGGGTGCGGCCCTACCAAGGCGCACGCGCGCGAAATTGCGTTTTCCGATTTGCAAAACGCCCTCAAAGCCGGGCACGAAGATGCGTTGCGCATCCTCAAACACCTCGCCATCGACACGCACCGCGCGTTCCTTCAATTTGCGGGATGCCTCGCCATTGCTCGGCGCCAGCCCGGCCGCAACCAGCAGCGAAGCGATACGCAGGCCGTCGGGTGGAACCACCAACTCGTGCAGCGGCAGCAGCGACGTATCGCCCTCGCCACGCACCACTGCATGCCATCCGGCTACGGCTTGCTCGGCCGCAGCTGCATCGTGGAATCGGGTCGCCAACTCGCGCGCCAACCGCAGTTTCGCATCGCGCGGATTGAGTTGGCCCGATGCGACATCGGACTGCATGCGCGCGAGCTCGGCCATCGACACATCGAAGCTCAACAGCTCGAACCAGCGCCACATCAACGCATCGCCGATCTTCATCGTCTTGGTGACAATGTCGATGGCAGGCTCGTTGATGCCGATGTAATTACCGAGCGATTTTGACATCTTGTTGACACCATCGAGGCCTTCCAGCAGCGGCATCGTCAACACGATCTGCGGAAGCTGCCCGGCCTGTTCCTGCAATGCGCGTCCCATCAGCAGGTTGAAGCGCTGGTCGGTGCCGCCAAGTTCGACATCGGCCTTCAAGGCGACCGAATCGTAGCCCTGCACCAGCGGATACAGAAATTCGTGGATTGCAATCGGTTGCTGGGATGCGTAGCGCTTGGCGAAATCGTCGCGCTCGAGCATGCGCGCCACCGTATGCGATGCTGCGAGTCGAATCATGTCGGCCGCCGACATCTTGTCGAACCATTCGGAATTGAAACGCAGCTCGGTTTTTTCACGATCGAGCACCTTGAACACTTGCTCGGCATAAGTTTGCGCATTCGCAACGACATCCTCGCGCGTGAGCGGCTTGCGGGTAACGTTATTGCCGGTTGGATCACCGATCATTCCGGTGAAGTCGCCAATCAGGAAGATCACGGTGTGACCGAGATCCTGGAACTGGCGCATTTTGTTGAGCAGCACGGTGTGGCCGATGTGCAGATCCGGCGCAGTGGGATCGAATCCGGCCTTGACCCGCAGCGGACGCCCAAGCGCCAAACGCGCGGCGAGTTCTTCGCGCTTGAGAATGTCGGACGCACCGCGTGCGATCAGATCAAGACTGGTTTGAAGCTCGCTCATCATCATCCTGTTTTTGATTGTAAAGCGCCGCCAGTCGAGCACATTCGATCATCAAGGCAGCACGTGACGTTAAAGTGAAGTTAATTGTTGCAAAGCAAAAAAACCAATGCCAACAAGGGTTTGACGTGCATCTTTCACGCCGGTTATGGTGCGTCGGCCCAACGGATGATGAACGCATCCTTCAAGGCAATGGATGTCATCACAAGACCAACACAAGGCAAGGCCCGAAACGATGGATCAATCATCCCATTCCAATGGCGGAACGCATCGGCACGATAGCGTATCTCTTGTCAGCAACACCAAGTCATGGGTGAAACGTCTTGATGCCGCAGGCAGCGGCAATTTCCGGGGCCGTTGGTCGCGGGAGCATTGGATGCTCGCCAGCATGTTCACGACGATGGGCGCGCTGGTGGTCATGATCGTGCCGGGTTTCGCCAACGTCATGCATGCACCTGCCGCTACCCGTGCCACGTTCGCATTGTCCTTGCCGAGCCTGCCAAAAGCGTCCTCCGCAACACCTATCGATACCTGGCAGGTCGTGCGTGTGCAAAAAGGGCAAACGCTTGGATCGTTGTTCAACGACCTCAAGCTGCCCGCATCCGACATGCAACGTGTGTTGGCCCAACCCGATGCGAAGCAAGTGTTGTCGCATCTTCGTGACGGCGATGAACTCGCCTTCGACATCCCCGAAAACGGCAACCTGCAAGGCTTGCGTTTCGACAAGAACGACACGACCCGCATTGAACTGAAACTTGCGAATAACGGCATCACCCGCAACGAAATCAAGCGTCCGCTCGAAACCCGCATGGAATCCACCGGTGGCGTGATCCAGGGCTCGTTGTTCGGATCTGGCGAACGCGCGGGTCTGAGCGACGCGGCAATCATGCGCATGGCGAAGGTTTTTTCGTACGACATCGACATGGCACAAGACCTGCAACCCGGCGACAGCTTCCAGGTCGTGTATGAGGATTACTGGCGCGATGGACAGCGCGTGCGTACTGGCGACATCGTTGCGGCAAGCTTCGACAACGATGGCAAACGCTACTTCGCCTACCGTTACGTCCATCCGGATGGGAAGGTTGAATTTGTCGATGCCGATGGCCGGCCATTGAAGAAGAGTTTCATGCGCACGCCGGTTGAATTCACCCGCATTTCCTCGGGCTTCACCCTCGCCGGGCGCATGCATCCAATCCTTGGCTACATGCGTCGGCATACCGGCGTGGATTACGCGGCGCCAACCGGCACTCCGATCGTCGCGGCCGGCGATGCAAAAGTGCAATTCGAAGGCTGGAAGAACGGTTACGGCAACTGCATCATCCTCGATCATGGTCGTGGCTATACGACGCTCTATGGCCACATGTCGCGATTCGCCAAATACCATGTGGGTGCGCATGTGGAGCAGGGCGCAACGATCGGCTATGTCGGGATGACCGGCATGGCCACCGGACCGCACCTGCATTACGAATTCCGCATCAACGGCCAGTATCGCAATCCGTTGTCGGTGACGATGCCGAAACCCGAGCCGCTCACCGGCGCCGCATTGGCCAGTTTCCGTGCACAGACCGCGCCCGCGCTGGCACAACTCAACCGCATGCAACACTTGAACGTGGAACTGGCTTCGGCGCGCAAACCGCGCACGCGTGGTTGAGTCGGATCTCTATCTCGGGTTGATCTCCGGAACCAGCGCCGACGGCATCGATGCCGCGCTGGTCGGCTTCGGTGAATTGCCGCAACTGCACTGCGGCCGTACTTCTGCCTATTCCGATTCGCTGCGCTCTCGCGTGCTTGCGCTATCGCAACACGACGCGCCGGCATTGTCACTGGACGCCATCGGTGCGCTACATGTTGAAATCGGGTACGCGTTCGCGAACGCCGCGAAAAGCTTGATCGCAGAAAGCGGCATTAATCCAGCACGCATCCGCGCGATCGGTTCGCACGGACAGACCTTGCGCCATCGGCCTTCGGGTGAGTTTCCCTTCACGCTGCAACTCGGCGATGCGAGCGTGATTGCCGAATGCACCGGCATCGCCTCGGTCGCGGATTTCCGCGCGCGCGATGTCGCCGCAGGCGGTCATGGCGCACCGTTGATGCCCGCATTCCATGCGGCATTCCTGAGCGAAGCCAGCGAAGATCGCGCTGTGCTCAATCTCGGCGGTATCGCCAATTTCACGTTGCTTCCGAAGCAAGGCCCGGTGCGTGGCTTCGACACCGGGCCCGCAAACGGGTTGATGGATGCATGGGCACAACATCACCTCGGCGCGTCGTTCGATGCCGATGGTGCATTTGCTTCGCGCGGCCGCGTCGATGCCGAACTTCTTGCACGTTTGCTGGATGATCCATGGTTCGCGCTTCCGCCGCCAAAAAGTACCGGCCGTGATCAATTCCACATGGGCTGGCTGCAATCACGATTGACTGGCACGGCAAAGCTTGCAGAGGACGTGCAAGCAACGTTGTGCGAATTGACTGCAGTCACTGTTACCGATGCGTTGCGCGCAACCCAGCCAGGCACTGCGAGTGTCCTGGTGTGCGGCGGCGGTGTGCACAATGCGTTCCTGTTATCGCGGATCGCTGCACAGTTACCCGGCATCCGCATCGAATCCACCACGGCGCATGGGCTCGATCCTGATTTTGTCGAAGCAATGGGTTTCGCATGGCTCGCCCGCGAGACGCTTGCCGGCCGGCCGGGCAATCTTCCCGACGTGACCGGTGCACGTGGGCCACGCGTACTGGGCGCAATACACACTGCTTGAAGCGGTTGTTCGCCGCGCGCCAGCGAACGCGGGATTCGATCATGCTGCTTCTATCGCGACCGGATTAATCTGTTCGGGTTTGCGCAACGCAAGCACCACGCAGAGCAGGAAGGCTGGAATTCCCAGCATCGCCACGCCGATAAAGAACAGCGCATACGCATCCATCAAGCCATGCGAAGCTGCGAGATTTTCAACCATGACGCCGGAAAAGCCTTTCAGTAATTTTCCCGGCAGCGCATAGAACGAACTGAGCAACGCGTATTGGGTTGCCGTGTAGCCAATATTGGTCAGGCTCGACATGTAGCCAATCAATGCCACGCCAGCAAAGCCTTGTGAGAAATTGTCGATCACCATCGTCGCGGCGAACACATGCGGGTCGCCACCGTGATGGGCCATGTAGGCGAATGCGAGGATCGAACTCGGTCCGATGATGCCGCCGACGAGCAAAGTTGCGATCACTCCGAAGCGCATCGCGAACAAACCCGCCACCGCAATCCCGCCGAAGGTGGCGAACCAGCCGAACGAGCCGCGCACTTCTCCGACGGTTTCCTTGGCGATATGCAGGTCGGCATAGAACGGGTTGGCCATCGGGCCCATCACGAAATCAGGCATCCGGTACACGCTGATCGCGACCAGCATCAGCAAGGCCCATTTTCCATGCTGCTTGAAGAAGGCGATGAACGGGCCGGCGACCGCGTCGAACAAACCACGCGCCGACCATAGCGTCGCTCCGTGCACCCCAGCTCCACGCAGCGATGCCAAGGGTTCGCGAGCAAACAAGGTGGCCGCCAGCCCGACGCACATCAATGCAGCCATCGCGACGTAGGAAAGCGTCCAGCCGACTTTCGCCGCGAGGATCAGGATCACCGCCTCGGTAATCAGCAGCACCGTGCGATAGCCAAGTTGATAGGCGGAGGTGAGCAGCGCCAATTCGCCTTTGGCTTCCGAACTCTCGATCCGCCACGCATCGATCACGATGTCCTGCGTCGCCGATGCGAACGCCGCGACCAAGGCGAACGCCGCAAACGCGCCGAGCCCGCCCTGCGGCGTCAACATCGCCATGCCGATCAGGCCCACGGCGATGATCAATTGCATCAACACCATCCAGCCACGGCGATGGCCGAGCCAGCGCCCAAGCAGCGGCACATCGACCTTGTCGATCACCGGCGCCCACAGGAATTTCAGCGAATAAGCGATGCCGACCCACGACAGGAAACCGATCGCCGACAACTCGATCCCGCCCTCGCGCAACCAGAAGCCCATCGTGTTGCCGACCAGCATGAACGGCAGACCGGAGCTGAAACCGAGCATCAGCATGATGCCGACCTTCGGTTGCGACAGCCCGCGCAACACCTCGCGCCAACCGGGTCTTTGCGTTTTCTCGACTGCGACACTCATCCGGCGTAGTCCACCACGTACGGCGCGTGATCAGAAAAACGTGGCTCGGGATGGATCGCGCAGGCCTTGAGTTTTTTCAACAGGCTCGGCGTCGCGAATTGATAATCGATCCGCCAGCCGACATTGCTCGCCCGCGCGGCGCCACGCTGCGACCACCACGAATACTCGACCGCATCGGGCTTGAGCGCGCGGAAGGTATCAACCCACCCGTGTTTTGGTGCGGGTGTGCCGTCGCCGCAGGCATCGGCGATCATGCCGTTGAGCCAGGCGCGCTCCGCAGGAAGACAACCGGAGTTTTTCTGGTTCGATGTCCAGTTCTTGATGTCGTTCTTCGCGCGCACGATGTTCCAGTCGCCGCATAACACATAGTCGCGATCGCTTGCGAGCATGCGATCAAGTTCGGGCTTGAGCCATTCCATGATGCGGAACTTGAACTGCTGGCGCTCGTCGCCGGACGAACCCGACGGCACGTACATCGACACCACGCTGAGCTTGCCGAAGCGCGCCTCGATGTAGCGGCCTTCCTCGTCGAAATCGGCACGACCCAGGCCGGTAATGATGTCGTCGGGTTCGCGTTTGGAATAGATCGCCACACCGCTGTAACCCTTCTTCGTGGAGGCGTCGCGGAAGTACGCGTGATAGCCCTTCGGGAGCGTTGCCTCGACGCGCAATTGGTGTTCTTGCGCCTTGGTTTCCTGCACGCACAGCACGTCGGCATTCTGCGTCGCGAACCAGTCGAAGAAACCCTTGCTGGCCGCGGAACGCAAGCCGTTGGCGTTGAAGCTGATGATGCGCATGCGGCCATATTTCCGATCAGGACTGCGCCATCATACGGTGCGATGCGTCGACGGTGCGCGGTCGATTTTGTGCGTTCCGGGGCGTGGTCGAACCCGGCGACGTGGTAGTTTTGCGGTTTCCGTGCCAAGGCAAACCCACTGATGTGTCCAAGCAGGATTCCCGACGGTGCCGAGCGCGGCTGGATCATTCCGATCGGCGGTGCCGAAGACAAGGAATCCCGGCGCCGGATCCTCAAGCGTTTCGTGAGCCTTTGCGGTGGTCGCGACGCCAATATCGTGGTGATCCCGACCGCCAGCCGACAATCCGACACTGGCAGCCGCTACGAAGACATTTTCGATCGCCTCGAAGCCGGCAGCGCCACCTCCATCAACATTGCGGCACGTGCAGATGGCCAGCGCGATGACTTCCTGCGCAAGCTCGAAAACGCCAGCGGCATCTTTTTCACCGGCGGCAACCAGTTGCGAATCTCCACGATTCTCGGTGGCACGCCCGCAGCCAAGCTCATCCGCGAGCGCAACGCGCATGGCGTGCACGTGGCTGGCACCAGCGCCGGTGCCAGTATCCTGTCCGAGCACATGATCGCGTTCGGCAAGGAAGGCTCGTCGCCGCGCGCCGGCAGCGTGCGACTTGCGCCGGGCCTGGGGCTCACCAACCGCTTCATCATTGACCAGCATTTCCGCCAGCGCGATCGCCTCGGCCGGCTCGTCGCCGCGCTCGCCTACAACCCGTTCGCGATCGGTATTGGCCTCGACGAAGACACCGCCGCATTCATCGCACCCGACAACACGCTGGAAGTGGAAGGCAGCGGCGCAGTGACCGTGGTGGACGCGGGCGGGCTGGAGTTTTCATCGATGGCCGAAGCCAGCCAGAGCCAACCGGTCTGCCTGCTCGGTCTGAAGGTGCATATTCTGGTCGAGGGCGCTACCTTCAATCTGCACACGCGCACCGCTTCGGCGGGTAAGCTGGCCGACAAGTAGTTCGCAGAACAACGCACAGCGCCAGGAAATAGTTCAGGGGAAACCGAAACACGCCACAGCAGTTCGATCGCCATCCGTCTGAGGGGACATCATGCGCATTCTCGACCGCTC
>JBDSVN010000125.1:0-7161 GCA_039927175.1 Lysobacteraceae bacterium
GAAGAGGATGTGCGGCTCGACAACCAGATCCAGATCGGCCACAACGTGCACATCGGCGCGCACACCGCGATGGCCGGATGTTCGGCCGTCGCAGGTTCGGCGCGGATCGGCCGCATGTGCCTGATCGGCGGCGGCGCTGGCGTATTGGGCCATCTGGAACTTTGTGACCGTGTCACGGTGACGGCGATGAGCCTGGTCACCCATTCCATCCGCGAGCCCGGCGAGTATTCTTCGGGTACTCCAATCCAGGACAATCATGCGTGGCGCAAGAACGCTGCGCGTTTCAAGCAGCTCGATGCGCTCGCGCGTCGACTGAAGCAAACCGACAAGGATCCACCGCAATGACTGTTGAACAGTTGACCAGCGTCGACCTCCCCATCGACATCGATCGCATCATGGAGCTGTTGCCGCACCGCTATCCGTTCCTGCTGGTGGATCGCGTGATCGCGTGCGAGCAGGGAAAATCGCTGCGCGCGATCAAGAACGTCACGTTCAACGAACCGTGTTTCCAAGGCCATTTCCCCGGCCATCCGGTGATGCCTGGTGTGCTGATCATCGAGGCGATGGCGCAGGCAGCCGGTTTGCTGACCCAGTTGTCCTCGCCACCGCGCATCGAAGGCGAGCCGCAACCGATTTTCTACCTGGTCAAGGTGGACAAGGCCCGCTTCACCCGGATTGTCGTGCCAGGCGACCAGTTGGTGTTCGAGGTCGAGTTGCAACGCACACTGCGCAACATGGCGTTGTATTTCTGCCGCGCGCTGGTGGATGGCAATGAAGTCGCAAGCGCGGAAATGCTCTGCGCGCGCAAGGCCTGACGACGGCATGGCGATCCATCCCACCGCGATCATCGACACTTCCGCGCAGATCGGATCGGGTGTGTCGATCGGTGCGTACAGCGTGATCGGTGCAAACGTCGCCATCGGCGACAACACCATCGTCGGTGCGCACGTCACCATCGATGGCCCGACACGTATCGGTCGCAGCAACCATATCCATTCGCACGCCGCGATCGGCGGCGATCCGCAGGACAAGAAATTCCACGGCGAACACAGCGAGCTGGTCATTGGCGAGCGCAACACGATCCGTGAATTCACCACGATCAACCGCGGCACCGCGGATGGTGGCGGTACGACCCGCATCGGCGATGACAACTGGGTCATGGCCTACGTGCACATCGCGCACGATTGCAACGTCGGCAACAACACCATCTTCGCCAACAACGCGACACTCGCCGGCCATGTCGAGATCGGCGACTTCGTGACGCTCGGCGGCTTCAGTGGCGTCCACCAGTTCTGCAAGATCGGCGCGCACGCCTTCATCGGCATGGGCAGCCTGATCAACGGCGACGTGCTGCCGTTCGTGATGGTCGCAGGGCAGTATGCAAAACCGCGCGGCATCAATTCGGAAGGACTGAAGCGCCGCGGCTACTCCGCAGAACGCATTGCGGCGATCAAGCGCGCATATCGCGCCTTGTTCGTGTCGGGCCAGCCATTTGCCGATGCGCGCGAACAGATCGCTACCCAAGCCGCCGAAGATGCTGATGTGAAACAGATGCTGGAGTTCATCGATCGCAGCACACGGTCGCTGTTGCGCTGATGGCCGGGGCGTTGCGCATTGCACTGGTTGCTGGCGAAGCATCCGGCGACCAACTCGGCGCAGGATTGATCGCCGAATTGCGTCGTCGCCATCCCGATGCGGAATTCGCCGGTGTCGGAGGTGCGGCGATGCGTGCAGCCGGCCTTGACGTTTGGCACGATTGCAGCGCGCTCGCGGTGATGGGTTATGCGGAGGTCGTGCGGCACCTGCCACGCTTGTTGAAGTTGCGCCACAACTTGCGCAAGCGACTGCTCGCATGGAAACCCGATGTCTTCATCGGTATCGACGCGCCGGACTTCAACCTCGGTCTCGAACGCAAGCTCAAGCAGGACGGTATCCGCATCGTGCATTACGTGAGTCCATCGGTCTGGGCGTGGAAGGAAAACCGTGCGGCGAAAATCGGCAGCAGCGCCGACCGCGTGCTCTGCCTGTTTCCGATGGAACCTCCCATCTACACACGTTATGGTGTGCATGCGGATTTCGTAGGCCACCCACTCGCGGATATGTTCGCGCTGGAGCCCGACCGCACCGCCGCTCGCAACGCATTGGCGTTGCCGTCTGAAGGCACGTTGATTGCGCTGCTTCCCGGCAGCCGCCTGAGTGAAGTGAAGAAACTTGGCGCGGATTTCCTGCGTGCTGCTGCGTTGCTGCTCAGCAAACGACCGAAACTGAAATTCATCGCGCCGATGGCGAATGTCGGTTGCCGGAAACTGTTCGCCGCACAGCTCGATGCGGTGCATGCCGAGTACCCGAATGTAATGCTGCGCGAAACGATGCATGTGCTTGACGGCCGTGCGCATGAAGCATTGATCGCATCCGATCTCGTTCTGCTCGCGTCGGGAACGGCCACACTCGAAGCAATGCTGGCGAAACGTCCAATGGTAGTCGCCTACCGCATCGCGCCGGTGACCCATGCGATGGTCAAGGGTTTCGGCATGCTGAAGATCGGACGCTATAGCCTGCCGAATATTTTGCACGCTGCGGTGCCGATGCAGAACGAGATGGGATCGCCACAGCCATCCATCGCAAGCGAGCCATTGGTTCCGGAATTGATGCAGAAGAACTGTACGCCGATCGCGCTAGCGGATGCCTTGCGCGCATGGCTCGACGACAGCGTGCGCACGCAAGCACTGCTGCCACGCTTTCGCGAATTGCACATGGCGCTGCGTCGCGATGCATCGGTGCTGGCGGCCGAGGTGATTGATGAATTGCTGGCGACACCGCAATGAATCGCGACGCGATCGATGTTGCATCGCGTATCGCTGGCGTCGATGAGGCCGGGCGCGGCCCGCTTGCAGGGCCTGTCGTGGTTGCCGCCGTCATCCTCGATCCGGTGCGGCCGATTGAAGGGCTTGCCGACTCCAAGCAGCTCAGCGCGAAACGTCGCGAACAACTCGAGCCGCAAATCCTCGAACGTGCGCTGGCATATGCAGTCATCGAGGTCGATGCAGCGACCATCGACAACATCAACATCCTGCAGGCCACGCTGCACGGCATGAAACTCGCACTCGACGCGCTCAAGTACGCGCCCGATCTCGCCTTGATCGACGGCAATCGGTTGCCGCGTGATTTGCGTTGTGCTGCACGCGCGGTCGTCGGCGGCGATGCCAGCATCGAAGCGATCAGTGCTGCATCGATCCTCGCCAAGGTGCATCGCGATCGCCTGATGCGTGCATACGATGCGATCCATCCCGGATACGGATTCGCCGTGCACATGGGCTATCCAACGCCAGCGCATCTTGCAGCGCTGCGCACGCTTGGGCCATGCCCGATCCATCGCCGCAGCTTCGCGCCAGTGGCTGCAGCGCTGCACATTCAAGCGACTGCATGAGCACGCGCTGTCAAGCCTTGTCGCACCCGCAGCGCGGGGCTAACCTGCAGGCACACTTCGGTTTGCACGCATGATGCCGCGCTTCGTCCATCTCCATGTCCACAGCGAGTTCTCGTTGCGTGATTCGACAGCCATGCTGCCGAAAAAACCCGAATACGGCGATCCATCAAAAGCGCCACGGCCGAACCTCGTCAGCCGCACCGTCGAACTCGGACAAGCAGCACTTGCACTGACCGATCTCAACAACCTGTTCGGACTGGTGAAGTTCTATCGCGCAGCCGAAAAATCCGGCCTCAAACCCATCGTCGGCGCCGACGTGCTGATCACCGAAGGCAACGATGCCACGCGCGTCGCCCTGCTCTGCCAGAACCGCACAGGATATCTCGGCCTGTCGCGATTGATTTCACGCGCGTATCTCGAAGGCCACCATGGTGACCACGTTGCGGTGCGGCCGGAATGGCTACATGCCGAAGCGAATGGGTTGATCCTGCTCGCCGGGCGCGAGAGCGCGATTGGTAAACTCGCAGTCGAAGGCAACATCGATGCCGCCGAATACGCACTGCGTGAACTGCAAAAGCACTTTCGCGATCGCCTGTACCTGGAACTGACGCGCACCGGCCGCAAGCATGAGGACGCATTCAACAGCGCCGCGATCGAGCTCGCCAATCGCTGCGACCTTCCGCTGGTCGCCAGCAACGATGTGCGCTTTCTTGATCGCAGTGATTTTGAAGCGCACGAAGCGCGCGTGTGCATCGCCAGCGGCATGGTGCTGAACGACCCGCGCCGCCCGCACGACTACAGTGCCGAGCAATACCTGAAATCCGAAGATGAAATGGCAGCGTTGTTCGCCGACATTCCAGAAGCTCTGGAGAACAGCGTCGAGCTCGCGAAGCGTTGCAACATCGAACTCGAGTTCGGCACCAATTACCTGCCCGCGTTTCCGGTTCCTGCTGATTTCACGCTCGACTCCTGGATGCGTCGGCAAAGCCACGATGGCCTTGTCACGCGACTCGCAAAGCTGCCGCCTGCCGAAGGGTTCACGCTCGCCGATTACATCCACCGGCTCGATACCGAACTCGGTGTCATCATCTCGATGTATTTCGCCGGCTACTTCCTGATCGTCGCCGACTTCATCAACTGGGCGAAGCAACACGACATTCCAGTCGGACCAGGGCGTGGGTCGGGTGCTGGTTCGCTGGTCGCGTATGCGCTCGGCATCACCGACCTTGATCCGATTCGCTACGACCTGTTGTTCGAGCGCTTCCTCAACCCGGAACGCGTTTCGATGCCGGACTTCGACATCGACTTCTGCATGGTGCGTCGTGATGAAGTGATCGATTACGTCGCGCAAAAATACGGCCGCGATCGGGTCAGCCAGATCATTACTTACGGCACGATGGCCGCGAAGGCTGCAGTGCGTGACACCGGCCGTGTGCTCGGGCATCCGTACGGCTTCGTCGATTCGATCGCCAAGCTCATCCCGAACACGCTCGGCATCAGCCTCGATGACGCACTCGGTGTGAGCGATGCCGCAAAGAAGGACAGCAACCTCGCATCCGCCGAACTGATCGAGCGCTATCGTACGGAAGACGACGTGCGTGACTTGATGGATCTCGCGCGCAAGCTCGAAGACCTCACCCGCAACGCCGGCAAGCACGCCGGCGGCGTGGTAATCGCGCCAAGTCCGCTCACCGATTTCGCGGCATTGTTCGCCGAGCAAGGTGGCAAAGGCGCGGTGACGCAGTTCGACAAGGACGATATCGAAGCTGTCGGATTGGTGAAATTCGACTTTCTCGGTCTGCGAACGCTGACGATCATCGATTGGGCGATCAAGGCGATCAACGCCAGGCGCGCATCGGCCGGCGAACAAGCGCTCGACATCACTGCGCTTCCGCTCGACGACAAGCCGACCTACGAACTGCTCTCGCGCGGCGAAACCATCGCGGTGTTCCAGTTCGAATCGCGCGGCATGAAGGATTACATCCGCAAGCTCGCGCCGAATCGCTTCGACGACCTGGTTGCGCTCGCCGCGTTGTATCGTCCCGGCCCGCTGAATTCGGGCATGGTCGACGACTTCATCAAGCGCCGGCATGGGCAAGCCGAAGTGAGCTACCAGCATCCGTCGCTGGAACCGATCCTGCAGCCGACCTACGGCGTGATCGTGTTCCAGGAACAGGTGATGCAGATCGCGCAGGTGCTGGCCGGCTATTCGCTCGGCGGCGCCGACCTGTTGCGTCGAGCGATGGGCAAGAAGAAACCCGAGGAGATGGCGAAGGAGCGCGAGAAATTCGAAACCGGTGCAGCTGCGAATGACATCGCACCACGCATCGCCACGGCGATCTTCGACCTGATGGAAAAATTCGCCGAGTACGGTTTCAACAAATCGCATTCGGCCGCGTACGCATTGATCGCCTACCAGACCGCGTGGTTGAAGACGCATTACCCCGCCGAGTTCATGGCCGCGACGATGTCAGCCGACATGGACAGCACCGAGAAAGTGGTGACGTTCCTGCAAGACACGCGCGCCATGGGTTTGACGGTGCTGCCGCCGGACGTGAACTCATCTGGCTATCGCTTCATCGCGTTGCCGGAAAAGCGCATCCGTTACGGACTCGGCGCGGTGAAAGGCGTCGGCGAAGGCGCATGCGAGGCGATCGTGCTCGAACGCGAACGTGGCGGTATCTATTCGGACCTGCTGGATTTCTGCGAACGCACGAGTTCGGCGCGGCTCAATCGCCGCACGTTGGAAGCGTTGATTCAGGCCGGCGCGCTGGATGCGCTCGGACGCAATCGTCCGTCGCTGCTGCTGCAGTTGCCGGAAGTGTTGAAGGCAACCGAGCAACTCGCGCGCGAACGCGAAGCCGGACAGGTGTCGTTGTTCGGCGACAGCACTGCGAATGTCGCATTGCCAGGTTCGCGCATCGCGCTTCCCGATGCCGACGAATGGCCACTGGAGCAACAACTCGCTGGCGAATACGCGACGCTCGGCCATTATCTTTCCGGCCATCCGCTCGATCCGCATCGCGCCGAGATTGCATCGCTCACCGGCTGCACGCTCGCCGATGTCGATGCACTGTGGCGCGAACGCCGCGATCGTCGTGGCGAAGCGCAGGTCGTGCTCGCCGGCATGGTTGGCCTCGTACGTCGCAGGGGCGACAGCCAGGCGTTCGTGCAATTCGAGGACGGCTACGGACAGATTGAAGTCGGATTCTTCCGCGAAAGTTTTGCCGAATTCGCCCCATTGCTCACACGCGGCCGCATCCTGCTGATCGAAGGTGGCCTGCGCGAAGACGAATACAGCGGCGGATTCAGCCTGCGCGCGAAACAATGCTGGGACTTCCAGCAATTGTGCGCGCAACAGGCACGTCGGCTCTCGCTCAGTGCGGATTTGCGCGAACAAGGATCGATGGAGAAACTCGAATCCATCCTCGCTCAATTCCGCCCCGGCGGCACGCCTTTGCGGATCTCATTGCGCACCGATACGGCATACGGAATGATTGATCTCATCGGCATGCAATCGGTACGTGCCGATCCGCAATTGCTTGGGCAATTGCGCGCGTTGCCGGGCGTAAGCAGCGTGGCTTTGCAATTGCAGAAGCCGTGGGCCAGCGAATCCCGCTAGCAGCGATAGCACTCACTTCCAGTCTTGCCCCGGACTCGCCCCAGCCCGCCTCACAGGCTATCCTTCACGTCTCGCGCTGCAATTCGCGCCAACTACCATTCGCATGAATCCC
>JBDSVN010000126.1:0-7086 GCA_039927175.1 Lysobacteraceae bacterium
TCCTGCGTTGATTCGCGGGTGCGGCCGATCACGTCCGTTGCTTCGGCGTTGGTCCAATGGCGATGACCCTGCATCGTCTTGAAATGGAATTTCACCCACACACGCTCGTTGGCCGCGTTGATCAAGCTATACGTGTGCGAACCGTAGCCGTTGATATGGCGCACATCTGTTGGCAGCCCGCGATCGCTCATCAGGATCGTCACCTGATGCAGCGATTCGGGCGACAACGACCAGAAATCCCACATCGCGGTAGGCGAACGCAGATTGGTTTTCGGATGGCGCTTCTGGGTGTGGATGAAATCGGGAAACTTCAACGCATCGCGTACGAAGAACACTGGCGTGTTGTTGCCGACCAGGTCCCAGTTGCCTTCGGGTGTATAGAACTTGATCGAGAAACCGCGCACATCGCGCTCGGCATCGGCTGCACCGAGTTCGCCGGCGACGGTGGAGAAGCGCACGATCAGATCGGTCTTCGCACCCGGCTGCAATACCTTGGCCTTGGTGTATTTCGAAATGTCGCCGGCGACGGTGAGCGTGCCATGCGCGCCCCAGCCTTTGGCATGCACGACCCGCTCGGGGATGCGTTCGCGATTCTGGTGCGCGAGTTTCTCGAGCAGATGCACGTCCTGCAAAAGCAACGGCCCGCGCGGGCCCGCACTCAGCGAATTCTGGTTGTCTGCAACCGGCGTGCCACCGGTGGTGGTCAGGGTGGGATTGTTCGGATTCATGGCGCATTCCTCTTCGGATGTCTAGGCCATCGTCGCACGCTGGGCGCATGGGGGAACATGAATTGTTTCGATGCCTTCGATAGGTCAGCGCTATCGAACGCAGTTGCGATCCGCCCACAAAAAGGCCGCCTCGCGGGCGGCCTTGCTTGATCACGATGTCGATCGTTGATGCGCTACATCGCCGCGATCAACGCATCCGCAAACTCGCTGCACTTGACCTCGGTCGCGCCCGGCATCAGCCGCGCGAAATCGTAGGTGACGCGCTTGGCGGCAATCGCCTTGTTCGTCGCCGAAATGATCGCGTCGGCCGCTTCGGTCCAGCCCATGTAACGCAGCATCATTTCGCCTGAGAGGATCAACGAACCCGGATTGACCTTGTCGAGTCCGGCGTATTTGGGCGCGGTGCCGTGGGTCGCCTCGAACACGGCATGGCCGGTGACGTAATTGATGTTTGCACCCGGCGCGATGCCGATGCCACCGACTTCCGCAGCCAGCGCATCGCTGAGGTAATCGCCGTTGAGGTTGAGCGTCGCGACCACGTCGTATTCGGCCGGTCGCAGCAGGATCTGCTGCAGGAACGCATCGGCAATCGCATCCTTGATGATCAGGCCCGCACCCGGTTTGCCTTCCGGAATCACGTGCCACGGGCCACCGTCGAGTTCGACCGCGCCGAAGAAATCGCGCGCCACCTGGTAGCCGAAGTCGCGGAACGCGCCCTCGGTGAATTTCATGATGTTGCCCTTGTGTACCAGCGTCACCGACTTGCGCTTCTCGGTAATCGCATAGCCAATCGCGCTGTGCACAAGGCGTTCGGTGCCCAGGTACGAGACCGGCTTGATGCCAATGCCAACCTGCACGTCGTTGTGGCGGTGCGGCATGCCGATGCCTTCGAGTGCATGGTTCCACGCGTCGGTTTTTTCCTGCGTGCCGAAACGGATCTTGTCGAACGATTTCGGAAATTCGCGTTGCAGGAAGTCAAGTACCTTCTGCGCATCGGCGGAACCCGGCTCGAACTCGATGCCGGCGTAGATGTCTTCGGTGTTCTCGCGAAAGATCGTCATGTTGACCTTGCCCGGATCCTTTACCGGCGACGGCACGCCTTCGAACCAGCGCACCGGCCGCAGGCAAACATACAGATCGAGCATCTGTCGCAGTGCGACGTTGAGCGAACGGATACCGCCGCCGACCGGCGTCGTCAACGGCCCCTTGATCGACACCAGATATTCGCGGCAAGCCTCGACGGTTGCATCGGGCAGCCAGTTGCCAGTGGCGTCGAACGCCTTCTCGCCGGCCAACACTTCCATCCACATCAGTTTGCGATTGCCGCTATAAGCCTTCGCCACCGCCGCGTCGAGTACGCGCACCGAGGCGCGCCAGATGTCCGGACCGGTGCCATCGCCTTCAATGAAGGGAATGATCGGATGGCTCGGCACGTTCAAACCGTGTGGCGATTTGCTGATGCGTGCGCCACCGTGCGGTGGGGTCGGGTTTGCTGCGGTCATGGGCTACTCCGTGCGATCGCGTGTCGTGGACAAGAGCGCCATTGTCGCGGTTTACGGCAGTCCGGGCAAAGCGACTCGTCTTCCGCCAATTTTCCGCTTGTCGGAACTGGTCGCCGGCAACAAAAAAGGGCGCGACTCGCGCCGCGCCCTCGCTTGCATCGTCACGGCATGGAATTACTGCACGCCAAAACCCTTGCTCTGCACGACGGCGCCATTGAGCAGGATATCAACCTCGTATTTGCCCTTCGGAAAACCCTTTGGGCTGTTGATGCTGAAGTCGGTGACGCCGGCGCCGTTGAATTGCACGTTGGCGGTGTCTTCCTTCACCGTCTGCCCATCCTCGAACGTCCACCTGGCCTCAAGAATGCCCGGCACGGTCGCGGATGCATCCGAAGTCTTCGTCGTCACCGCCACATAGATGGTGTCGGTCGGCTTGAAGGCATCGCCCGGGGTGGTGATCGTCTTGTCGGATCCAATCGCGCTACCCAAAGCGATGCCCACGACATCCGCAGTCGCGGTGGCAGCAACGGCAACCGGTGCCGCGGCTGGCAGCGCCGCTGGTGCCGCAACAACTGGCGGCGGCGCCTCGGCCTTTTTGCAGCCGGCAAGCGCAAGTGCGGCGAGCATGGCAACGGCCAGGACGTAGTGCATTCGATGGCGAATCATGGGGTTCTCCTTGATGGGTCTGTGCGTGGTGATCACATCGCGATGCGCGATGGTTCAGTCGTTGTTTGCCGGGATCTTCAACACCTGGCCGGGGAAGATCTTGTCGGGATCCTTGAGCTGGTCGCGATTGGCTTCGAAGATCGCATTCCACCGGTTTGCATGTCCGTAGAAATGCTTGGCGATCTTCGACAAGTTGTCGCCACTGACCACGGTGTAGGTCTGGTCAGCGGTCGCGCTGGTGATCTGTTCGGTGGAACTCACCGACGATTGCACGTCGCTGAAATCCGCCTTTGGCACAATTTGCTCGGTGCTCTGCACGCTGCCTTGCACGTCGGAGAAATCGGCTTTGTTGTCCGGACTGTTCATGGATCGCTGCCTCCTGCAGGTTGGATCGCGACAACCATGCCATATCCGGGGTTAAGCAAGCGTTCGCTGGATGGGATCAGCGCATCCGCTTTCATTGCCGCGCCGTGCGCGCATACGGCGGTTCGGCGAATCCTGGCGTGGCGCGCCACGGGTTGATGTCCAGGCCGCCACGTCGGGTATAGCGCGCATGCACCGACAGCGCATCCGGACGGCAGCGTGCCATCACGTCGCGAAAGATCTGTTCGACGCATTGTTCGTGGAAGCCGTTGTGGCGGCGGAACGAGATGAGATAGCGAAGCAAACCTTCGCGATCGATGCGCGGGCCGCGATAGTGCAATTGCACGCTCGCCCAATCGGGCTGGCCGGTGACCGGGCAGTTGGAACGGAACAAGTGCGTGACCAGCGCTTCCTCGGCGCCGTCCTCATGCACACGCAGATCATCGGGATTCGGCGGGCCGTAATCGGCGATGTCGAGTGCGAGTTCGTCGATGCATTCGCCATCGAGCTCGATGATCGGCATCGCATCGACGGCTGGCAGGACAGCAACACCAACATGCGCACCCGCCGCATCGGAAAGATCGTGCGCGATGCGTTCGTGCAATCCATCGAGGCTGTCGATGCGCGTGTGCGCGAAACTGTTGAGGTACAACTTCAACGATTTGGATTCGATCAGGTTCGGCGATGTCGCTGGCACGCGGAATGTGGCGATGCCGACGCAGGGCTTGCCGCGCGCATCCAGCCACGCCAGTTCGTACGCCGTCCACAGGTCATGACCGATGAATGGCAGCGCGTCGCCGATGCCGAGTTCGTTGCGTGCAGTGCTGCGTTCGATCGGAAACAGCAGCGACGCGTCGTAGCGATCCGGCCACGCGGTGGTTTTTCCGAGCGGCGATTGTTCGGGCGTGCTCATGTGCGACGCGCCTCGATTGATGCAGAAAGAAAAGCAAGCGGCAACGCCAACAAGGCGGTGATCACGGTCCAGATCATGTAGCGAAAATCGCAACTGCCACTGATGATCGCCAGCGGCAGCGCGTTGCCGAGTGCGGATGTAGTGAGCGCGAGTACCGGCAGCGGATCGCGCAACGCACGGCGGCGCCACGCAATCGCAGCCGCAAACAGTGCAATCACGATGTAGCAGATGCCGGCGAACAGCGGCGTCGTGCGCAGCCATTCCATTGCGCGCAGCCACGGCGCGTGTTCATTTACCGGCGGCAGGCCGAGCTTGATGAAATTCTGGTCGTAGCGGTTCGGCGAGAACGCGAGACCATGCGGCGTGTCTTGCGCGTAACCGAGGAATTGCCAGCGACTGAATGCGAGCCGATGCGCGAGATACGCACGCGTGTGATGCAGGATCGCGCCCGTCCATGCTTGCCAGAGCGCATCCAGGTCGGCTTTGGAATAATCCTGGTAATAGCTGAGCTTGATCCGGTTCTGGATGAAGGTATCGACGTTCGTCACCGGCGTGTAATCGAGTGCGAGGTCAGCCACCGTGGTCGGCCGATTGAACAGGCGTTCGGGAATCAGCATCGTATTTTCGCGGATCGAGACGCCGGCCAAGTCCCACAAGGCAACCGTCGTCCAGGCATGCCGCGGCGTGGCACCGACCGATCGCGCAAACAATGATGGAAACACCAGCAGCGCAATACTCAGCAACACGGCGACGGCACCCGTTTTCACCCACGCACGCGACGCAGGCTGCGCATCGCGCGGCCAGCACAGCCACAGCGTCAATGGCGCTGCGGCGAGGATGGCGTTGTAGCGCAGGCAACAACTGACAGCGAGCCAGAACAACGCGCCGGCGATCCATGCGCGGCATCCGCCCTGCCGCCAGTTCACGATGCACACGCACGCCGCAACCAGGGCGGCGGTCATCGCGCAGTCTTTCCAGACATGGCACATCGTCACGAATGCCGGCGGCCACAATGCGACCAGTGCGAATACCGACCAGCGCCATGCCGTGCGATCGAACAATTTCCAGATCAATGCCGCAAGTGCATACCAGTAGCCGACCGTGATCAGCGCGAACATCGCGCCCGGATACGCCCAGACCGCTGCCAGCCCGCGCCATGCCAGCGCCATGATCGGTGGATTCGCGTCGTCCAGCGGAATGATGCCGCGCGCCTGCGCAAGTTGCGTCGCCGTATCGAAAGTGAAAAACCCCGGCCACGCCAGCCACCACATCAGCGCGATGCCGAGCGCCGCCGCAGTAAACTGTTGCAAATGATCCTTCATGGACGGTGTTCCAGACTCAAGTAATCGGCGGACTGCATTTCGATCAGGCGGCTCTCGGTACGCGCGAATTCGGCGGCGTGGCGTCGCCCACGATACAACGCGATCGGTGCCGCGGCAGCCGAGGCCAGCAGGTTGACGTGGCGATCGTAAAACTCGTCGACCAACAGGATGAAACGTTTCGCCGCATCTTCATGCAGCGCATCGAACACCGGCACGCCTGAAACCAGCACGGTATGGAAATCGCGTGCGATGTCGATGTAGTCGGCGACCGCGCGCGGCCCTTCGCACAATTCCGCAAAATCGAACCAGACCACGCCATGCACATGCGCCTCGGCATTGATCGGGCGTTCGTTGACCTGCAATGTGGTTGGCAAGCGCGGCAGGCCCATCGCGAGTTTGTCGAAACTTGCGCGCAGGCGCTCCTCGCACGAAGCATCGAGCCGATTCGAAGCAGGCGCGACGCACCAGGTCGCGGCTTGTTGCAGGTGGCGCAGGCGATAGTCGTGCGCGCCATCCAGGTGCAGCACACTGCAATTGCGTTCGATCGCCGCGATCGCTGGCAAGAATTGCGCGCGCTGCAAACCGTTCTTGTACAAATCCTGCGGCGCGATGTTCGACGTCGCCACCAGGGTGACGCCGCGCGCGAACAACAATTCCAGCAAATAGCCGAGAACCATCGCATCTCCGATATCGGTGACCACGCATTCGTCGAGCACCAGCAAGCGCATGTCGGCGGCAAGATCGCGCGCGACGATGCGCAGCGGATCGCGCTGCTCGCGCAGCGCATGCAGGCGCGCCTGCACGTCGGCCATGAAACGGTGGAAATGCAGGCGACGCTTGCCGGCGATCGGCAAGGTCTCGAACAGCAATTCGGTCAGGAAGGTCTTGCCGCGGCCGACGCTACCCCACAAGTACAAGCCCCGCACGGATGGCGCCGGCCGTAGCTTCAGCAGCAACTTTCGCAACGGGCTGGCGTTGTCGCTGGCCGATTCCAGCACCGCATCATGGATGCGGTCGAGCTCAACCAAGGCTGCTTGCTGCGCGGGATCGGAGTCCCACTCACCGTTCGCGACGCCCGCTGCATAGTGCGCCGAGGGCCGGGTTTCCGCCCGCTGCTCAGACATGCAGCGGTGGTGGCAAGTTGCGGCGCACGCCGTTCTTGATCGCCCCGCGCAGGTCCATCAACCGGCGATGAAAGAAATGTCCGGTGTCGGGCATCTTCACCAGGGTCGGCTTCGCATCGAGCTTGGCCAGCCAGTCGTACACCGATTGCGGTGAAACGATATCGTCGGCCTCGCCCTGGATCACCAGCCATGGACAGGTTGGCGGCAGCGCGGCGGAAAAATCCCAGCGGTCTGCCGGCGGGGCAATCGTGATGAGCTGCGCGGCGGGCAGGTGGCGCGCGCCGAGCAAGGCGATCCATGCACCGAACGAGAAACCACCGAGCCAGAACTGATCATCGGGGCGCGCCTGTTGTGCCCATTGCGCGACCGCGAGCAGATCCAGGGTTTCGCCACGGCCATTGTCATATGCGCCTTCGGAAGCACCGACACCACGAAAGTTGAAGCGGACGGTGACCAAGCCAAGTTCGC
>JBDSVN010000127.1:0-7324 GCA_039927175.1 Lysobacteraceae bacterium
TTCGGCACCGGCGACGGCATTGCAGGCAACGGCGGCGGTTCGCGAGCAACATTGCCTGTTTGGGTTGCGGATGCCGACATCGTTGCGGCAGCTATCGGGCTCGCGTGCAATGGGCTTGCAGGTTCCGGCGTGGGCGTCGCGCCCGCCGCAGCAGATGGCTCGCTCGCAGTCTGCGCATGTGCCATCGTTTCGGTGCGAAGTGCTTCCACATTGTTTCGCGTACGCACGGTTTTCAGATCGCGCTCCATCGCATCCATGCGATGCCGCAACCGCATGTGCGCGCCGAGAAAATAGAGCGCGCAAAAACCCACGACCGCGCCAAGCAGCCAGCGGCTCTCGGACACAGCGATCCCGATCAATGCACCGACCAACCCGAGAATCCAGTTCATGCCGGTCCATCCATGCGTCGAGACGACGACCCCAGCGGCAGTCTGCCCGATCGCCTGCCCCAGCGACAGCGGAAACCTCGAAATTACGCGAAAGCCGATGCCCGGCAATCGAACACTTGCTCGCTGAAGTGTTGCTTACCTGCTAAGGATGGACGCAACCGCATCATGGCCATGCAGGCTTTCATGATGGGCGACGCGCACGGCTACGGCGCACACGCCAAGCTCGCTGGCTGCATTGTTGCCAACAAACGCCTGATGCAAGCGACGCGCGGCATCTTCGCAGAACATCGGGTTCTCGCCGTTGCGGCGCGCGAAGGCCTGCTCGTCGATGCGTTTGACGGCTGTCTGCACGGCGGTGCCCAGTGCATCCTCGGCACGATCGATCCAGTTGGTGAACGGCAACGCCACCATCGCAGGATCGAGCCGAAGCTTGATCGTCGCCGTGCTGCGCTGGCTGTGCGGCGTCGCGCGCATGCCCTGCTCGCCTGCCAGCCAGCGCAATGCGGCATCGCGATCCAGCCCCGCAGTTTCCGGAAAGGCACGACCGAAATCTTCGGCAACCAGTTGTCGTGCGAGCGCAGTCGAGGCCGGACAAGTACTCGAATAAACGACATCGAACCCGATATCGATCGCCAACGCATCGCGTTCCATCGTTGCAGTCACGCTGATCGGATAGCGGCGCCATCCACTGTGTTCGCTTGCAAGCGCTGGTCGGCGCAGGAAGTGATCAAACGCAAAGCGAACGCGCGCGCGTGTCGACAAACCGGCATGCGATGCGAGGAATTCATGCAACAGCGACTGCAGCATCGTCGGCGACAGCGGCGCAACGACGGCAGCATCCAGCGCGAGGTAGATCCGCGACATGTGGATTCCACGCGTAGCCCCAGCGAGCAGATCGACTTCGGCCGAAACCTTCGCAGGCAAACGGACATCCACGTCGCCATCGACGATGCGGATCGGCAGTTCGATCGCGTCCATGCCGACCCAATCCAGCCCGTTGGCACTGTATGCGGCTCGATTCGCAGCGACATCGGGAAGTGCGCTCGCCGTTTCGTCGATGCCCAAGGCTGCGGCTGGATCGATGTTCTGTTGGTTGGGCATGTGGATAGCCTGGATCGATTTATTGTTTGACACGCGGCTTGGGTATGGCATCTGCAGCATGCGTGCGTCGCGCCGCAGACCACGCCAACCGCAATGCGCGCAGGCGCGGCATCGCGCGTTGTGGACGATGTGCGGCCAACTCATGCAAAAACCAACCATCGAATGCGGTGCGTGCAGAACGGTACAAGTCCATGCCGGTGAATTCGGATGGTTGGGCTGCAATCAGCGCGTCGGCCCAATCGGCAACAACCGGCTCGCCCTGCGGCTGCGCAAGCGCTGAACGGGTCGTGCCATGGCGCGCGAGCAGCGATAGCGGAACACAGCCGCCATCGGCAGCCGCGCTGCCTATGCGCAGCCGCTCGCCGAGAAGGTGGATACCGGCTGCGCGACTGGCAGCATCCGTGTTCGATGCGTCGAACAATGCAGCCTCGACCGATGCGATCCCGTCGGCAAGTGGCGCAACCGATGCAATGGCCGCATCGCGATCCGCTGGCAACGATGCGTCCCGTTGTGCCATCGCATGCATGCCACGCGCCAATGCATTCCATGGAAGACGTGGGGCAGCAAGCGCCTGGGTCAACGGATGTTGCGGCGCAGCTTGTGCGCAGTGCAATAGTTCATCGGCCCACCACACGGATTTCACTTCGAGCAGGCGCACATCGCTGAGCTCGAAAGCGGCCTCGCGCAACTCGAACAACAGCGCGCCCCAGAGCGCGAATTGCAGGCGCAGCGGGCGCGGACAGAACACTTCCGCATAGGCCATCTCGGGTTCGCGCGCATGCCATTTATCGATGAACGCGGTGACGGCTGCCGATGCACCGGCGTCGCGCTCAGGATCGGTCACGCTCGATTCCTTCAGCCAACTCGAAACACAACTCCAGCGGATACGTGATGCTGCAATCGGCGCGCCAATCATCCGGATTTTCATGCGCTTCACGGTATCCCCAAAGTGCGACGACCGATGGCATTTCGGCAGCACGTGCAGCTTCGATATCGCGCCGGTCGTCGCCAACGTACACACATTGTTCTGGCGTGATCCCGAGCAAACCGCAAGCATGCAACAACTGCGCAGGATCCGGCTTTTTCGTCGGCAGCGTATCGCCTCCGATCAGCACGGCGCTGCGCTCGGTCCAGCCCATCGCACGCACCACTTCGCGCGCCATCGCTTCGGGCTTGTTGGTGACGATGCCCCAGCGCAATCCCGCACGTTCGATGCGCGCCAGCAAGGACTCGATGTCATCGAACGGACGCGTGTGCACGGCAATCGACTTCACGTAGTAATCCAGCATCGACTGCACGAGTTTCTCGCGCTGCTCCGCGTCCTGGTTCGGAAACGCCGTTGCGAGCATCGCGCGTGCTCCCTTGGACACGACGGGTCGCAGTTCAGCCAGGTCCAACGGTGTTTGCCCGGCATCGCCCAGTACGCTGTTCACCGCCGCGAGCAGATCTGGCGCGCTGTCCACGAGAGTGCCATCAAGATCGAACAGGATGCATGTGATGCCGTGTCGATTCATGCCGGCTTCACCGCACACGCCAGGTAATTCACGTCGGTGCGTCGTCCGAGCGATGCACGCCGTGTCAACGGGTTGTAATGCACGCCGCTGACATCTTCAAGTTGCAGCCCTGCCTCACGCAACCACAGCGCCAACTCGGAAGGACGAATGAATTGCGCATAGCTGTGGGTGCCTTTCGGCAGTAGCCTGGCAACGTATTCCGCGCCCACGATGGCCAGCGCGAACGCGGCCGGCGTGCGATTGAGCGTGGACACGAACAGGCGTCCTCCCGGTTTGAGCAAGGATGCGCAGGAACGCACGATCGATGACGGATCGGGAACGTGTTCAAGCATTTCCATACAGGTGATCGCGTCGAATTGCATCGCTGGTCTGCTTCCACCGTTCGCGGGGGAAGGCTGGGATGGGGGCTCGACAGCGAGCGCTTCGACTGATTGCAATCGGTAGTCAACCCGCAACGCGGGTTGCATCACCTGGGTTTCGAGCAGGTGCAGTTTCGCGATCTCGATCAGTTCCGGCGCGAGATCAAGTGCAGTCACTGCGGCACCCTCGCCTGCCAGCACCTCGCTCAACAGCCCCGCGCCACAGCCGACATCGAGTACGCTGGCACCGCGCAAGGCAACGCGCGAACGCACGTAGGCCAGTCGCGTCGGATTGAGTTCATGGAGGGCGCGTTGCGGACCGGAAGGATCCCACCATCGGTGCGCGAGATCGCCAAACTTGTCGAGTTCGGCTTGATCGAAATTGGCGTGGGTGGTGTTCATTGCGCAATCTCGATAGTCACTCCGAACCATCCATGGTGATGTACGCCGGCCCGGCCATCCGTGGCCGGTCGCTCGGCAACGCGCGAGCGTCCACTGGACACTCGCAGACACGTTGCCTCGCCCCACCATCGATGCGCCAGATCGCCGAATTTATCGAGTTCGGCTTGATCGAAGTTGGCGTTTGTCGCGGTCATTGCGCTTTTGTCCCGATCACAGCGATGCGTTCGCGCCATTGTCGGGCTTTTGTGATGACTGCGATCGTATCGATGCCAACCAGCTCACCATCGCGAAGTTGCGCACGCCCATCGATCCACACGTCAGTCACATGTTGGCGTCCCGTCGCGTACACGATCTGCGAGATCGATTCGTAGTTCGGCTGGGTTTCGATGCGATCCATGTCGACGCAGATCAGATCCGCGCGCTTGCCGGCCTCGATGCTGCCAATGAGATCGCCCATGCCCATCGCCATCGCGCCGCCGAGCGTCGCCATTCGCAACGTGGTTGGCGCATCCAGCGCGGATGCATCATTGGCAACCGCCTTGGCAAGCAATGCAGCCGTGCGCATCTCGCCGAACATGTCGAGGTCGTTGTTGCTGGCGCAACCGTCGGTGCCAAGCGCGAGGTTGATGCCGGCGCGACGCAGATCCTCGACGCGGCAGAATCCCGATGCGAGCTTGAGATTCGATTCCGGGCAATGCACGACTGAAACGCCGCGCGCAGCGCATAGCGCAATTTCGGCATCGGTCAACTGCGTCATGTGCACCGCGATCAGGCGATCGTTGACCAGACCGAGGCGATCAAGTCGCGCGATCTGGCGCATGCCGTGCAACTTGATGGCATCGGCAATTTCCTGCGCGGTTTCGTGGATGTGGCAATGCACCGGCACGTCGAGATGGTCGGACAGCAGGCGTATGCGCTCGAAGCTGGCATCGCCCACCGTGTACGGCGCGTGCGGAGCAAAACACGTCCGTATAAGATTATCGCGGCGATACAGGTCGTGTACTTCGCCGGCGCGATCGAAATACTCGTCCTGGGTTTTCGCCCATGCCGTCGGAAAATCGATGATCGGCAATCCAACCAGCGCACGAAAACCGTGACGGCGATAGACCGCCGCGCCGACGTCGGGAAAAAAATAGTTTTCGTTGCAGCAGGTGGTGCCGCCGCGCAACATCTCGGCGATCGCAAGTTCGACACCATCTGATACGAACTCCGGCCCAATCACTGCTGCCTCGATCGGCCAGATGTGCTCGGTCAGCCAGCGCATCAGCGGCAGGTCGTCGGCGACGCCGCGCATCAATGTCATCGGGTTGTGCGTGTGCGCGTTCACCAGGCCCGGCATCAGCACTGATTGCGGGCGGCTGATGGTTTCGGTCGATTGATACGACGAGCGCGCTTCAGCGGTCGGCAGCACTGCGATGATTGCGCCATTGCGCACGGCGACGGCGTGGTTTTCCAGCACCACGCCATGCGGTTCGATCGGCACGACCCAGCCTGCTTCGATCAGCAGGTCGCAATCGACGGGAGCAGCGTTGTCAGCCATGCCTGCGTGCTATTTCACGCGACTCACGTATTCGCCGCTGCGCGTATCGACCTTGATGATCTCATCCTGGCCGACAAACAACGGCACCCGCACGACCGCGCCGGTTTCGAGTTTGGCGGGCTTGCCGCCGCCGCCCGATGTATCGCCGCGCACGCCCGGATCGGTCTCGACGATTTTCAATTCGACAAAATTCGGCGGCTGCACCGCGATCGGCGTGCCATTCCACAGCGTGACCACGCAGGGCTCTTCGCCCTTGAGGTATTTCGCGGCATCGCCCACGCCGGATTCGTCGGCCTGCACCTGTTCGAAAGTTTCGCTCTGCATGAAATGCCAGTGTTCGCCATCTGCGTACAGGAACTGCATGTCGGTATCGACCACGTCGGCCGTTTCCAGCGAGTCGGTTGCCTTCATCGTCAGCTCGACCACGCGACCGCTCTTGATGAAGCGGTACTTGATGCGGGTGAATGCCTGGCCCTTGCCGGGCTTGACGTATTCGGTCTCGGTGATGACGCAGGGCTCGGCATTGACGATGATCTTCATGCCGTTCTTGACGTCGTTCATGCCATAAGCCATGCGAAACACTCCGTAGACGTGCGAACCGTTCGCTGGAACGGCTACACTTTGAGGTTGTCGGGAAACTCTTCGAGTCGGAATCGATTCAGTCGGACCGCAAGCTGGCGGTACCGCAGCCCATTATGATAACCGTTCAGGCCCTTTCCGCGCAGCCTCGCTGGCAACAGCTTTGGCGTGATTCCGTACGCGATCCGCGCGAATTGCTGCGCATGCTTGACCTGCCAGGGCTGGCAGCGTCGCTGTCGGATGCAGCCACGGCGCAATTTCCATTGCGGGTGCCGCGCGGATTCGTCGCGAAAATGCGCGGCGGCGACCCGTACGACCCGTTGCTGCGCCAGGTGCTGCCGGTACTCGACGAGGAACGCATCGTGCCGGGTTTCGACTTCGATGCGGTCGGCGATGGTGCCGCGCGTGGTGCCGCCGGGGTGATCCACAAATACGCCGGACGCGCGCTGCTGATCGCCACCGGAAGTTGCGCCGTGCACTGTCGTTACTGCTTCCGCCGGCATTTCCCGTACGCCGATGAAACCGCTGCGGCGGCGCACTGGGGTGAAGCGCTGGATTATCTGCAAGCCAATCCGGACATCGATGAAGTGCTGCTGTCGGGCGGCGACCCGTTATCGCTATCAACCGCGAAACTCGCCGAATTCACCGATGCGATTGCGCACATCAGCCATGTCCGCAGGCTGCGCATCCATACGCGCCTGCCGATGGTCCTGCCCGAGCGCATCGATGCGGAATTGCTGGCCTGGCTGCGCGGATTGCCGCAGCAGGTCGTGATCGTGATCCATGCAAACCACGCCAACGAATTCGACGCTGGCGTGGATGCAGCACTGGCCTGCTTGCGCACAGCCGGAGCCACGCTTCTGAACCAATCGGTGCTGTTGCGCGGCGTCAATGACGATGCCGATTCGCTCGCCAACCTGTCGCGACGCATGTTCGAAGCCGGCGTGTTGCCTTATTACCTGCACCAGCTCGATCACGTCGCCGGCGCTGCGCACTTCGAGGTGGATGATGCCGAGGCGCGCCGCCTGCACGCCTCCTTGACCAAGTCACTGCCAGGCTATCTGGTACCCAAACTGGTCCGCGAAGTCGCCGGTGAGCCTTCAAAGATGCCGCTGTAACCCTGTCTGCGGTACGATCCATGTTGTCGCTGAATCTGGCGAATCCGCACGAATAAGTGTAAATAACCCATTGAAGTCTCTAGGGCATCAGGCATGGCTGCGAACGAAACCGTGATCCGACTGCTGCTGGTGGAAGACCAGCTCGAGGACGCTGAGCACCTGATCAGCATCCTGCGCAACGGCGGCATTGCGATCCGCCCGCAACGTCCGCAGGACGCAGCCGAATTGGCCTCCCAACTGGCCGACGGCGCCGTGGACATGGTGCTTGCCTCGCTGGATGCCAAAACAGTGACCTTTGCGGACGCGATGTGGGCAGTCAACG
>JBDSVN010000128.1:0-10613 GCA_039927175.1 Lysobacteraceae bacterium
CGTCGCGCAGTTCGTCGGTGGTGAAGAATGGCGTCGAGCCGAACTCGGTGAGGTTGGCGAGGATCGGCACTTTCACCGCCGCCTTGAAGCGACGGTAGTCGTCCAAGGTTCGCATCGCTTCCGGGAATACCATGTCGGCACCGACTTCGACGTAAGCGCAGGCGCGATCGATCGCCGCATCGATACCTTCCACCGCAGCGGCATCGGTGCGCGCCATGATCACGAAACTCGCATCAGTGCGCGCATCCACTGCGGTCTTCACGCGATCGACCATTTCGCCCGTCGATACGACTTCCTTACCCGGACGATGGCCGCAGCGCTTCTGCCCGACCTGGTCTTCCATGTGCACGGCTGCGACGCCGACGCGCTCGAACGCACGGATTGTGCGGCCGATATTGAACGCTCCGCCCCAACCGGTATCGATATCGACCAGCAGTGGCATCTGCGTCGCTTCGACAATGCGCCGCGCATCGGTCAGCACGTCTTCCATCGTGCTGATGCCGAGGTCAGGCATGCCCAGCGAATTCGCCGCCACGCCACCGCCGGAAAGATACAACGCCTTGTAGCCGACACGCTTCGCCATCAGCCCGGCGTAAGCGGTAATCGCGCCCATCACCTGCAACGGCGATTCAGCGGCGAGCGCGGCGCGGAAGCGTGCTCCGGATGAAAGTTGGGTCATGCGATCGCTGCCTTCAGTAAATCAATTCTTCGCGAACAAGTGCTCGACACCCGCGCGCTCTTCGCGCAATTCCTTCTCGGTCGCGTCCATGCGGGCGCGCGAGAAATCGTTGATCGCCAAGCCTTGCACGATTTCGTATGCACCGTTCTTGCACACGCACGGATAACCGTAGATCACCCCCGGCGCGATGCCGTAGCTGCCATCGGCGGGAATGCCCATCGATACCCAGTCGCCATCGGTGGTTCCGAGCGCCCACGAGCGCATGTGATCGATCGCGGCCGATGCGGCCGAGGCAGCCGAGGATGCGCCGCGCGCCTTGATGATCGCCGCGCCGCGCTGCTGCACGGTTGGGATGAACGTGCCTTCGTACCATGCCTGGTCGATCTGGCCCATCGCGCCTGCGCCTTTCACGGTCGCGTGGTGCAGGTCGGGATATTGGGTCGAACTGTGATTGCCCCAGATGACGACTTTCTGGATATCGGTGTTGAGTGCGCCGGTCTTTTCGGCAAGCTGCGAGATCGCGCGGTTGTGGTCCAGTCGCACCATCGCGGTGAAGCAGCGCGGGTCGAGGTCTGGCGCGTTCTGCTGTGCGATCAGCGCATTGGTGTTGGCCGGATTACCGACTACCAGCACCTTGATGTTGCGGCTGGCGTGGACATTCATTGCCCTGCCCTGCGGCCCGAAGATCGCACCGTTGGCTTCCAGCAAATCCTTGCGCTCCATGCCCGGGCCGCGCGGACGCGCGCCGACCAGCAATGCGTAATCGGCGTCCTTGAACGCGACATTCGGATCATCGGTCGCGACCACGCCGTGCAAGGTCGGGAATGCGCAGTCGTTGAGTTCCATCACCACGCCTTGCAGCGCGCCGAGCGCCGGGGTGACTTCGAGCAATTGCAGGATGACCGGCTGATCGGTACCAAGCATGTCGCCCGATGCAATTCGAAACAACAATGCGTAACCGATCTGGCCGGCGGCGCCGGTGATTGCGACGCGAACGGGGGTTTTCATGTTTTCAAACTCCGGGAAAAGAGAAAAGTGGATTTTGTAGAGTTGGTTAGCGGCATCGGTGGGTTACGTCGCTGCGCGACTAACCCACCCTACGAATGCGTCACTTCAATTCGGCAAAAAATGCCTGGATGCGCGCGAGGCCATCATCGAGCTGGTTCGCAGGACACGTGTAAGAAATCCGCAGCGCGCGAGGCTCACCGAAAGCGACACCGGGCACGCAGGCGACGCCTTTGGATTCCAGCAGGACATTGCAAAAATCAACGTCATTGGCGATAACGATATCGCCGTGTTTCTTGCCGAACGCGCAGCTGATGTCAGGGAACACGTAGAACGCGCCTTGCGGCTTCGGGCAAACGACGCCGGGAATCGCGCGCAGCGCGGCGATGACGCGATCGCGACGTTCCTGGAACTCGGCACATTTCGCGACTGGCACATCCTGCGGGCCGCTCAACGCGGCCAGTGCAGCAGCGGTAGTGACTTCCGGCAAATTGGTGATGTGATTCGAATTCATCGTCACCACGGCTTGGGCGACTACCTCCGGTGCGGCGACAAAGCCGACACGCCAGCCAGGCATGCCATAGGTTTTCGAACACGAATCCATGAAGATCACGCGCTCACGCAATTCGGGTCGAGACATCACGAAATTGTGGTAGCCGATACCGTCGAACACCATGCGGTTGTAAATGTCGTCGGTGATGATCCAGGTATCCGGATATTTCACCAGCACGTCCGCGAGCGCAGCGACCTCGTCCTTCGTGTAAACCATGCCGGTCGGATTCGATGGATTGTTGAACAGGAACACCTTGGGCTTCGAAGCAAGCGCCGCTTCAAGCTGCGCGGGCTTGAGTTTGTAATCCTGTTCCGGCGGGCACGGCAGCAACTGGATTTTCGCGCCGAGGATTTCGGCGATGTCCACATAGCTCGTCCAGTACGGCGTCGGGAAGGCGATGGTGTCGCCTTCGTCGAGCAGCACTTCCATCAAGTTGTAGAGCACGCCTTTCGCACCGATGCCGACCGCGCAATTCTTGCGCGTGTAACCGGTCATGCCGACCTGGGCCATGTGTGCGATGAAGGCATCGAGCAACGCATCGGAACCACGATTGGATCCGTACTGGCCGCTGTCGTGATCGAGCGACTTCTTCGCCGCTGCGTACACGTGCGGGCCCGGCAGGAAATTCGGCACGCCGATCGAGAAACTGATGATGTCCTTGCCTTCGGCCTTGAGCCGCTTGGCCTTCTCGGCAATGACCATGATCGCGCTTGGCTTGGCGCGACCGACTCGCTGGGCGAGCTTCAACATGGGAAAACCTCGGTTGTATGGAAAATCGGATCGGAAATCCGCCGTGTATTTTAGCACGGCACGGAAATCCGACTTGTCCGAAATTGACCAATGGCGCTAGTCTGGATCGTCAGCCGGGGACACAACATGAAACTTCTGAATGTGGGGCGTGTGCGCGCTGTGTTTCCACTGCTGGCAATCATGTTGCTGGCAAGCGTCCATGCACAAAATCGCCCCGAAGTCGCTGTCGATACAACAGGCCAGGCAATCAAGGTCGATGGCAGCATCGTGATCGTGCAGCCGGACATCGAATTGTCGCTGGTGACGGCTGGTGGCTTGCATGAACCGCGCAAGGAATGGTCGGATGCGGCACGGAAGTTGTATCCCGCGACAGTCCATAGCCTGCTGGACGCGAAACACACCAACGCAAAACCGGATTTCCTCATCCCTGACGACCTCGATCCGAGTTCGCGACTTGGACAGATCCTGCGGCTCAACCAGGCCGTCGCGCTGAGCATCGCGCAGTATTCGCAACCTGGCAGCGCGCTGGCGACGAAGAAAGATGCGACGACTGGCAAGCCCCTGCTCGACTGGACGCTCGGCCCCGGAGTGTCCGAGCTGCGCGATGCGACCGGCGCCGACTACGCGCTGTTTACCTACATCCGCGACAGCTATGCCAGTGGCGGCCGCAAGACGCTGCGCGTGCTTGCCATGCTGGCCGGCGCAGCGATGGGCAGCTACATGGATATCGGCGGCGGCGCGCAAGTCGGCGTGGCGACACTGGTCGACCTGCGCACCGGCAAAGTAGTGTGGTTCAACCTGATGGCACGCCAGAGCGGTGATCTGCGTGACGCAACAGGCACTGAATTGACGGTCGCCCAGATGCTCAAGGGCCTGCCGTTGTGAAGCGCGGATGCAGACTGCGTGCCTACATGCTTGCCTCGTTGTTGATCGCGGGGACAGGTTTCGCATCAACGCCACCTCCGCCATTGCAGCCAGGGGAACAACCCGTGGCCGGCAGTACCGAGGCCGAACTCTGGTACGGCATGGACCAGGCCGAAAAGGACATCAAGTCCTCGCCGATCCGCGTACGCGATCCGCAACTCAACGCCTATGTGCACGATGTCGTCTGCAAGGTCACCGGCGATTACTGCAAGGACTTGCGCCTCTATATCGTCGACGTACCTGTCTTCAATGCACAGATGGCGCCAAACGGCACCGTGCTGGTGTTCACCGGAGCATTGTTGCGCATGCACGACGAAGCTGAACTCGCCATCGTGCTTGGCCACGAGTTCGCCCACTACCGCATGCGCCACAGCCTGCAATTCTGGAACAAGGCCAAGCACACGACCGCATTTTTCGCGAGTTTCGGTGTCGGCGGCGGATTGGTCGGCGGGCTTGCGCAAATGGTCGGCATGACCAGCCTGTTCCAGTATTCGCGTGATTACGAGCGCGAGGCCGATCGCCTCGGCTTCGCCACTGCCGTGTCGCGTGGTTACGACCCGAAGGCCGGCGTGCGCCTGTGGTCGCGTCTACTGCGCGAGGAACAGGCGAGCAAGACATCGAAACATTTCATTGTCTTCGCGAGCCATCCAAAAACCGCCGAGCGGGTGGAAGATGTGCGCGCCGCAGCTGCTGCAGTACCGGCCGGCGATTATCACGACGGTCGCGATGCGTACCACGCGGCGATGCGGCCATTCCTCGCCCATTGGCTTGATGAAGAACTCTCGCGACGGACATACGACACATCGATCCAGCTCCTCAACGACCTGCGCGATGGCGCGGCCGAGGACAGCATGGGCACACTCACGTTCTATCTCGCCCAAGCCTATCGGCAGCGGCGCGGAGACGGCGATGCGGCAAAAGCGGAAGCGCTCTACCACGAAGCGGCCATGCATGCCGATGCGCCCGCTGCTGCATGGCGCGAAGTCGGGCTCGACCTGCGCCAGAAAAACCAACCCACTGCAGCCATCGGCGCATTCCATCGTTACCTTGAGCTGGCACCACAAGCGAACGACCGCGCCTTCATCGAACAATATCTCGCCGAACTGGAGAAGCAGCCATGAATTTTCGCCTCGCGCGCATGACTGTACTGCTACTGGAACTCGCCCTGCTCAGCGCCTGCGCCAGCCCCGGCGGTACGTTGCAGACGGCCGGCAGTGTCGATGTCTTCGACATGCATCTCACCACTAATTTGAGCTGGGCACGGATCAAGGATCCACTCCAGCACGATGAGATCTGGACGATCGACGGCATGGCCTTGAACAGCCTGAGCATCTTTTCCGGCATCGAACCTGGCCAGCACGTCTTCATGCTCGGCAAGGCACGCACGTCGCGCCCCGATGGCCCGTGGTTCCGTGCCGGCATGCGTCCGGAGGAAATCCGCGACATCATCGTCGCCGCCATGCAGGGCCAGAAGATGGTGAACATCACCACCGACAACCTGCGCCCGCAAAAATTCGGTGCGGTCGATGGCCTGCGTTTCGAGTTCACCATGTCCAACGCGGATGGACTGATCTACAAGGGCACCGTCGCTGCAGCGGAAACCGACGGCAAGCTCGACGTATTGCTGTGGAAAGCGCCGGCCGAGTATTACTACGGACGCGATTCAGCGGCCGTGGCAACGATGCTCGACAGGATGCGCATCACGCAATGATCCCGCCGCCACTCGGGTCGCGAATACGCCGCGCGCAGATGGTTTTTTCGATCAACCTGCTTCAGCAATCAATGCTTGCTGTCGAGCACCTTGTTCCACTCGGCCACGCGCGCTGACTGGCTTGCCAGCAACGCATCCACATCGCCCTCGATCGTCACGCTGTCGATGCTGTCGCCACCCTTGATCGCGTCGACGGCTTTCTGGTCGTCGGCACTCACGACTTTGCCGAACACGGTGTGCTTGCCATCGAGCCATGGCGTGGCGACGTGGGTGATGAAGAACTGGCTGCCGTTGGTACCGGGTCCGGCATTGGCCATCGACAACACGCCCTTGTCGTGGTGCAGGCCGGTCTTCACTTCGTCCTCGAAGCGGTAACCCGGACCACCGCGGCCGCTGCCTTCCGGACAGCCGCCCTGGACCATGAAGTCCGGGATCACGCGATGGAAACTCAGCCCGTTGTAGAAACCGCGCTTGGCGAGGTTGACGAAATTCGCGACCGTGATCGGCGCCTTGTCGGGATACAGCTCGACATGGATCGGGCCTTTGCTGGTAGCGAACGTAGCGGTCATCGTGGACATGGGAATCTCCAAAAATTCGAAATGGTTGGATTGGATGGGATCGCGCGGGAAGTCGCCTGCGGGTTGGACGGCGACGGAACGAGCCGGGCTCGCATCATAGCCGAGCCGCCGCCCCGGCGGCCGGCGAATGAGCTCCGCCTGCTGCATTGCGGCGGCGGACTCGCCGAACAGGTATCATGGGCGGCTTCATTCCTCCTCCCCAGACTCGCCCACGTCGGCGGGTGAGATTCTTATGTCCATCGAAAAACTTCGCAACATCGCGATCGTCGCCCACGTCGATCATGGCAAGACCACGCTGGTCGACCAGTTGCTCAAGCAGTCCGGCACCTTCAGCGAGCGTACGGTCACCACCGAACGCATGATGGATAGCAATGATCTGGAAAAGGAACGTGGCATCACCATCCTTTCCAAGAACACCGCGATCCGCTGGAAGGATTACCGCGTCAATATCGTGGATACGCCAGGCCATGCCGACTTCGGCGGCGAAGTCGAGCGCGTGCTGTCGATGGTCGATTCGGTGCTGATTCTGGTTGACGCGATGGACGGCCCGATGCCGCAGACGCGCTTCGTGACCCAGAAAGCATTCGCGATGGGCTTCAAGCCGATTGTCGTGGTGAACAAGGTCGATCGTCCCGGTGCACGTCCGGATTGGGTGGTGAACCAGACCTTCGACTTGTTCGATCGTCTCGGCGCGACCGAAGAACAACTCGACTTCCCGATCGTTTATGCCTCGGCGCTGCACGGCTATGCCGGCCTGACGTCCGACGTGCGCGAAGGCAACATGGATCCGTTATTCGACGCGATCATCCAGCACGTCGCGCCGCCGCCGGTGGACCTCGACGGCCCGTTCCAGATGCGCGTCACCTCACTCGACTACAGCAACTACGTCGGCATCATCGGCGTCGGTCGCATCCAGCGCGGCAGAGTCAAAACCAACCAGACCGTCACGATCCTCAATCGCGACGGCAAGCCGCGCCAGGGCAAGGTATTGCAGGTGCTCGGCTTCATGGGCCTGGAGCGTCGTGAAGTGGAAGAAGCGCAGGCCGGCGACATCATCGCAGTCTCCGGCATTGGCGACCTCGGCATTTCCGAGACGATCTGCGCGGTCGATGCGCCGGAGCAATTGCCGGTGCTCACCGTCGACGAGCCGACGATCAGCATGACCTTCCAGGTCAACAACTCGCCGTTCGCCGGCAAGAAGGATCGCAGCGGCGGCAAATTCCTGACCTCGCGTCAGTTGCGCGATCGGCTCATTCGCGAAACCCAGCACAACGTGTCCTTGAAGCTCGAAGAGACCGACGACGCCGACAAGTTCAAGGTGTCCGGCCGTGGTGAATTGCATCTGTCGATCCTGATCGAGACGATGCGCCGCGAAGGTTACGAGCTAGCCGTGTCGCGCCCGGAAGTCATCATCCGCGAAATCGATGGCCAGAAGATGGAGCCGTACGAGTCGCTCGTTGTCGATCTGGAAGAGCAGTACCAGGGCGGCGTGATGCAACGTCTCGGCGAACGCCGCGGCCAACTCGTCAACATGGAACCGGACGGCAAGGGACGCGTGCGCATCGACTTCATGATTCCCGCGCGCGGGCTGATCGGCTTCCAGACCGAGTTCCGCACGATCACCGCCGGCACCGGCTTGTTGTTCCATGTGTTCGATCATTACGGCCCGAAGTCCGATGGCGCGATCGCCGAACGCCAGAACGGCGTGATGATTTCCAATGGCACCGGCCCGTCGCCCGCGTACGCACAGATGTTCATGCAGGAACGCGGCCGCTTGATGGTCGAGCCCGGTGAAGAAATCTACGAAGGCCAGATCGTCGGCATCCACGCCAAGGACAACGACCTCACCGTCAATGCGCTGCGCGCAAAGCAGCTCACCAACTTCCGCGCATCCGGCAAGGACGACAACGAGCAGCTCACGCCGGCCGTGAAGCTTTCGCTGGAACAGGCGCTTGAATTCATCGCCGACGACGAACTCGTTGAAGTCACGCCGGTCGCGATCCGCCTGCGCAAGAAGGAACGCACGGAGAACGACCGCAAGCGCGCTTCACGCGGCTGATCGCTGGCGGAGTTCTGATCGATGCAGCCATCCGCATCGCGCGTGGACATGCAGGAACAGAGCGTGCATCACGATCCCAGCCTGCGCGTGATCGCGGTGCTGGTCGCGCTCAAGTCGGTGTCTGCGCTGTCGATCGCGGCCGGTATTGAACTGCTCGGTCCATTGCGCATGCGCCAATGGATCGATTCGCTGGTCGGATATTTCCATTGGGATCCCGACAGCAAGATCCTCGTCTGGCTGCTGGCGCAGATGAATCCGCAATCGTTCCATCTCGCCGCTGTAACCATCCTGGCCTATGCCTGCGTGCACGGCGCGGAAGCATGGGGATTGTGGTTCGATCAACGCTGGGCATCGTGGTTTGGCTGCATCGGGGCTGCATTGTATTTGCCGGTGGAAATCCTCGCGCTTTGGCGTCATCGGGATTGGCTGCCGGCGGCAGCGCTGTTGATCAACATCGTTGTCGTGCTGGTGCTCGCGCACAACATTCGCGTGCTGAACGCACGGCGTATCGCCAGCGCTGGAAACTGATCCGTTCGATTTCAGAACGCGATTTGCGCGTTAAGGCATTTCCCTGGAAACACCCGCATCGGTTCGTGGAATCTCTGCGTGCGTGGGTATCCTGATCGCTTCGAGTCCAGTCGCCTGCAATGCAACATTGAGTTGCTGCAATTCGGATTTTACAAACGATGCCCATGCAGCCTGTGCACGATCCAGTTGCACCGCGTACTGCTTGTAAACGTCGCGCTGCGGTTGCGTCGGCGCGCGATCGGTGCCTTCGAGATTGACCTGCAACGCATTGAGTGCATCGCCGATCGCTCCGAGGTTCAATGCGTCCTCGCCATCGCCGGATCGCAGCGGCGCAAGCTTGGCATCGTCATCGGCAAGTAATTTTGCGATTACTGATTTGTTCGGATCAGTACCGATACGCTTGTTCAGCGCAGCGATCTGATTGTGCGCGGACTGGACTTGGCCATTGGCAATAAATTGCCGATCAAGCGCAGCAGCCACATCGTTCGACAACGCAATCGCCGCTTCCACGGCAGCCGGATCGACCGCGACGCGCGGGTCGGCCTGCACGGTGAACGACGTCCGGTAGTCGTGTCCATCTACATGCAGAACGGCCTGATAACTTCCAGGCGCGACCAGCATGCCCTCGGGCAGCAGCGGCGTGTCGTCGCCATCGATTGCCGCGATGCTGTAATCGTAGTGCGATGCATTCGGGCGCAGCATCCGTAAATTCCAGATATAGCGATGCATGCCTGCGTGCGCCGACGGATTCATCGGTGCCTGCAGCCAGCGCGCTTCGAAGTAGCGTTTCGCGGGAAGTTTTGGTGTGCTGTCGTCACTCGCGAATTTGCGCACCAGTTTCCCCGACGTGTCGAAGATGCTCAGCACCACCGGCGTGCGTGCATCGCGCGCGAGCCAGTAGTCGAAGATCGCACCATTCGGCGGATTCTGGCCAACGGGTTCCTCGCGGGGCAGCGGCGTGTCCTTGTTCTGGTTGGCGCGCACGCGCATCGCGGCGGCCGGCTGGAACAGATGCGCTGGTTGCTTGAGAATTGCCGCATCGGCTTCGCGCAACGGCGCGAGATCGTCGAGCGCCCAGATCGCGCGGCCTTGCGTTGAAGCGATCAGGTCATCGCCGTGCACGTTCAGGTCGGTGACGATGGCATTCGGCAGGTTGCGCTGCAGTGACTGCCAATGCACGCCATCGTCGAAGGAGACGTACACGCTTTCATCGGTCGCCGCATACAACAAGCCGCGCTTCAACGGATCGGCGCGTAGCGCGCTGACGAAATGATGGGTGGGCAAACCGGCAGCGATATCCGTCCATGTTTTTCCATAGTCGTGCGTGCGCCACGCCAGCGGACTGAAATCGTCCTGGCGATGATTGTCCACCGCGATGTAGGCAGTACCAGGATCGAGCGTGGAAACATCGACCGAGCTCACTTTTGCCCAATGCGGCAATGTCGCTGGCGCAACGCTGTTCCAGCTCTTGCCGCCGTCGCGGGTCAATTGCACCTTGCCATCGTCCAAGCCAAGCCAGATCTCGTCGTTGTCGCGCGGAGACAATCCGAAACTGAAAACCACGCCATAACCGCAAGCGCGCGCAGCTTCGTTGTCGAGATCGCCGACACAATCCTTGCGTGAAATATCTTTCGCAGATAAATCCGGACTGATCGTTTGCCACGTTGCGCCCTGGTCGATCGAGCGGAACAACACTTGCGAACCGAGGTACAGCGGATACGGTGCGAGTTGCGACACCGCGATCGGCGTGATCCATGTGTAGTGGTATTTCACGTCGGTGGGCCGCGCGCCGTAAGTCGAAACTGGCCACGGCGAGATGTCTTGCA
>JBDSVN010000129.1:0-3611 GCA_039927175.1 Lysobacteraceae bacterium
GCGGCGTATTCCGCATCGCCGAAGCTCATCTGATCCATGCAACCTCGCCCTTGTTCGCCCGATACAATTTCAGCACACTTCGGACGACTTGTTCAGACCTTCCCTAGGCAAAGAATGAAGAAGAGGACTCTCATAAGGCCTAACGCCTGAATTAAGCGGCGTGCCGAAGGCACGTCCGATTGAATGAATTATTAGGGCGCATTGCCAATGCCAAAGTGGTGGTAGATCTGGGTGAACTCATACAAGTGGTGAAAGAGGTGCTCGTTTCCGAGAGCTTTAGAGCTGATTCCGAATGAGGTAAGTCCGCGATAGTAATAATTGACAATGTCATCTCCATACTCAAACTCGCGCACTGTCCCGAGCATGCCAGCCGTATGAAAGCGAGGCGGGTCGCCGCCATAAGTGTCCATGATGTGAGGCGATGCAGCGTGGACAAAGCCGGAATACGCTTTGCTAAGAGTTCGGCCCACTGCAACGTGTCCACTTGGGTCGGCTGTTCCTATCTTCGACCGGGCGATGTATGCGCGAATCTTCTTCCGCGGAACCATAGGTCGCTGCTCGGGTAGTGGTTTCCCCGTTTTTGGATCGAATTCTTCCGCAAAGAACGTCTCTAAGAACTCAGAGTGGATGTCTTCCAAGGGGCCGAACATTAGAGCAACGGCCAGAAATAGCGCATCTTCTCCGAGTTCGTCGATTATTCTCTGAAGTGCTGCCTGATCTTGGAAGTAACCGTGATCGCATAGAAGCTGCGCCGCGCGGATTGAAGATGGAATGCGCGATAGCTTTTGAAGAATCGCTTGCTGGGGCAATTTCTCTGTGTGACGGAAAACGAAACCTTCAGCGAAAGGCACTGCTCGCGGCGGTGGAATGATTTTTCCCAATTCCACAATCGCATCATCCATCTCGACTAATGTCTGCTGGAGTAGCTGCGAAAGATTCATGTGAGCGCTAACTATTTTTAGACCCCGATCCGGGGCAACGAGGCTCATCGTGCGCTGTCGTCTCGCAAACGGTCAATGCGATTTCTATAACGACTCCCAGCACGCAAGCTTCTATCAATATGCGGGCAGGAGCCCGCTGCTGTTGGGGCCCCTGTGTAGCGGCGGGTGATGGCGGATAGACCCGCAGGGCGGCGTGCACGATGCACGTCGTTTTTCGTTGGTGCATGGATGCGCCATCGAAAAATCCTGTCGTCGCACGCGAACTCGGAGGGCAGGATGCCCGCAGAGCGCGAAGCCTGGGGTGTGTTTCTTTTGGTGCACTTTTCTTTGCACAAGCAAAGAAAAGTCACCCGGCCGCTATGCGGGCGGAACGCTTTGCTTTAAGCATCCCCCAACCGCTTCACAAACCGCATCGCCCCATCCGCATACCCGCACGCGCGATAAAACGCATGCGCTTTCTCGCGGTGTGCGGCGCTGGTGACTTCGATGCGCGCCGCGTTCGCCTGGCGTGCCCATGTCTCGGCAGCCTGCAGCAACTCGCGGCCGATGCCTTCGCCCTGGTGTGTGGGCGCAACGACGAGTGCGGTGATGCGGCAGGTTCTTGCGCCGAGCGGAAGGTAGTACATCAGGTCGAGCCCGAGCAATCCGCACAACGCGCCATCGCGATCGGCTACCAGCAAGGCTTGGTCGGGTTCGGCAGCGATCGCGCGCAAGCGCTTGACCGCATCCGCTGTGGTGCATGGATAACCAAGCGCGACGATCAACTCGGCGACGCCACTGGCATCGCCGTCCATCACCGTGCGCACCAGCGTCAGGCCGCGACTCATTTGGTGGTGCTGTACACCACGACGGTTTTGCCGCGTGCGTGCAGCAAGCCATCGATTTGCATCTGCTTGAGTACGCGGCCAGCCATCTCGCGCGAGCAGCCGGCGATGCGCGCCAGTTCCTGCCGAGAGACGCGGATCTGGGTGCCATCGGGATGGCTCAGCGCTTCGGGTTCCTGACACAAGTCAATCAACGTACGCAGGATGCGTCCGCTGACATCCATGAAAGCCAGTCGGCTGGCCTTGCGGCTGGTGTCGAGCAAACGTTTTGCGAGTTGCGATGCGATCGCGTACAGCAGGCGCGGGCACTCCTGAGCGAGCGGGCCGTTGAAGAGTCCAAGCAGTCGCTCGTAGCTGATCTCTGCCAGTTCGGCCGGGCTGCGCGTGCGCAACAATACTTCGCGGCGTTCGGTTTTCACGAACAACCCCAGTTCACCGATGAAATCGCCGGCGTTGAGGTAGCTCAGCACCAGTTCGCGACCATCGGATTCCTCGCTGATGATCGATAACGTGCCGCTGACCACGTAGTGCAGTGTTTCAGCACCGTCACCAGGGCGGAATACGTCGGTGCGGTTGGGATACCGCCGCCGGTGGCAGTAGCCGAGAAAGCGCTCCATCGTGGCCGCATCGGGTGCCAGCTCCGGCGAGATGGATGGATGCAACAGCGCGTGCGGCATGAGCGTGGAGACTTTGGCCATGATCGGATCAACTCATTTCCCCTGACCCGTAGCAGCTTAGGCCCGGCGGGCCTGCAGGGCAACGTGGCGGCGGTGCATTTCACCATTGGTGCGGCAACGTGGCGGTTTGCATGCCGGCCCCTTTGGCCGATAATCGCCGCCTGCACCATTGTCCGATTGGAGGCCATCACGTGGTCAAGCCGCTGCCGCGCCTGAAGCTTCAGGGCTTCAACAACCTCACCAAGTCGTTGAGCTTCAACATCTACGACATCTGCTACGCCGTCAGCGATGAGCAGCGCGATCGCTACATCGAATACATCGACGAGGTCTACAACGCCGACCGGTTGACCCAGATCCTCACCGACGTGGCCGAGATCATTGGCGCGAATATCCTGAATGTCGCGCGCCAGGACTACGACCCGCAGGGCGCATCGGTGACGATCCTGATTTCCGAAGAACCGATCATCGACCGCAAGGATGTCGGTCGCGAAATGCTGTCCGGTGCGATGCTTGAGCACACCGACGCCAGCGTTGTCGCGCACATGGACAAGAGCCACATCACCGTCCATACCTATCCGGAAACCCATCCGCACAACGGCATCGCGACGTTCCGCGCGGATATCGACGTGGCCACGTGCGGGGTGATTTCGCCGCTGAAAGCCTTGAATTACCTGATTGAGCAGTTCGAGTCCGACATCGTGGTTGCGGATTACCGCGTGCGCGGTTTCACCCGCGACATCAAGGGCAAGAAGCATTACATCGACCACAAGATCAACTCGATCCAGGATTTCCTGTCGAAGGCCAACCAGGCGCATTACGAGATGATCGACGTCAACGTTTACCAGGAAAACCTGTTCCACACGAAGATGCACGTGAAGGAATTCGACCTCGATACCTATCTGTTCGAGGAAAAAGCCAGGAACCTGTCGTTCAAGGAACGCATGAAGATCGAAGCGCTGCTGAAGCGCGAGATCGAAGAGCTGTTCCACGGGCGCAACCTGGTCGAGTAACCGGGCGGCTTGCCGCAGGTTGCGGCTTGCCTGCACCCGGTATTCACGGCGGGACGACCCGCATGCGGCAGCAACGCCCGCAACAGCAACGACCGACGGCGGTCCGTGACTAAGGTCGCGGGCCGTTTCTGTTTCAAGCGTGGCTTGACCTGCGCGACA
>JBDSVN010000130.1:0-5373 GCA_039927175.1 Lysobacteraceae bacterium
GCTTGTTTCGATGGAAGGCATCGGCATGTGGCAGCAAGTCGGATTCCTGTCGGACGTGTTCGCGTGCTTCAAGCGCCACGGATTGTCGGTGGACTTGATCGGTTCGTCGGAAACCAACGTCACCGTCTCGCTCGATCCCAACGACAACCTCGTCAGCTCGAACGTGCTGGAAGCGCTGTGCGCCGATCTGGCCGAAGTTTGCCGGGTGAAAGTGATCGCGCCGTGCGCAGCGGTCACGCTGGTCGGGCGCGGCATGCGCTCGTTGTTGCACAAGCTCGGCGATGTCTGGGCGGAGTTCGGGCGCGAGCGCGTGCACTTGATTTCGCAATCGTCGAACGATTTGAATCTGACCTTTGTCGTCGATGAAGCGTTGCTTGACCAGGACGGCACGATGGCGCGGCTGCATGCCTTGCTGATCGCATCCGACGCGATGCCGGTGGACGAGGCGGCCGTATTCGGCCCGAGTTGGCGCGCGCTGCAAGCCGATCCATCGCCGAAACCGGTTCCGTGGTGGCGACCCCGTCGCGATACGTTGCTGGAACTCGCCGCGAATGGGACACCGCAGTACGCGTATCACTTGCCGACAGTACGCGCCCGCGCCCGCGCATTGGCTTCTGTTGCGGTGATCGACCAGCGCTTCTATGCGCTGAAAGCCAATCCGCATGCGGCGATCCTGCGTACCCTGGAAAAGGAAGGCTACGGATTCGAATGTGTTTCCGGCGGCGAACTGGCGCATCTGTTTGCGACATTGCCGATGCTTGATCCGCAACGCGTGTTGTTCACACCGAGCTTTGCAGCGCGTACCGAGTACGCCGAAGCAGCAACGCGCGGTGTGCGCATCACCATCGACAGCTTGTTTCCACTGAACCATTGGCCGGAAGTGTTTCGCGGTCGCGACATCATCCTGCGCATCGATCCGGGCTTCGGTCACGGCCATCACGAAAAAGTCCGCACCGGCGGCAAAGGCGCGAAGTTCGGGCTTGATCCGGCCGATCTGTCCGCATTCCAGAAAGCTGCGAATGCCATCGGCGCACGCATCGTCGGCCTGCACGCGCATATCGGCAGCGGGATTGGTGAGGCTTCGCATTGGGCCGAGGTCTATGCGCGACTCGCCAGTCTTGCCGACAGCATCGGCACGGTCGCATCGATCGATGTCGGCGGTGGGCTGGGTATTCCATACGAACCCGATGCGGCGCCGTTCGATCTGGTTGTCTACGGCGACGCACTCGCGGCGATCAAATCTGCGTATCCGCAATACCAATTGTGGGTGGAACCCGGACGCTGGCTGGTTGCCGAATGCGGCGTGCTGCTGGCGCATGCGACGCAGGTGATCAAGAAATCAGGCGTGCGTCGGATCGGCCTCAATGTGGGCATGAATGCGTTGCTGCGGCCGGCGCTGTACGGTGCATTCCATCGCATCGTCAATCTGTCGCGGATCGATGATGTGGATGTCGATGCGTTCGATGTCGTCGGGCCGATCTGCGAAAGCGGCGACGTGCTGGGTCGCCGCCGCAAGTTACCGATGGCCACGGCGAGTGACGACGTATTTCTGATCGCCGACACCGGCGCTTATGGAGTCGTGATGGCATCGAATTACAACATGCGCGGGCTGCCGGTCGAATCCGTACTCGACGGAACCGGGATGGACGGAGCAGGCGCATGAGCACGTTCCAGCGTGATGCGATCCAGTCGTTCCATTTCAAGCGATGCGCGTTGGATGTGGTAACCGGCGTTGTTCGTCTGGTGTACGCATTTGACGATGGCGACGAACTCACCGAAACGATCACGTTTCCGGGCGCGCCCTTCGCGCTGATCGACGCGCGTGGCGAAGCGGTCCAACGCGCCTTGCGCCTGCTGCACCTGATCGCCGGCGTGAGTTACTACAAGGCGGCGGTGCCGTTGGATATCCGCATCGATGGCTATGCGATCGATGAAGACACGGCGGCCTTGCTGATCAAAATCTACGAGAACGGCCTCGGCGAATTTGCGTATCGCAATGACTTGTCGTTGCGCGGAAAGATTCGGTTTCCTGCAACAGCGCCCCCATCCAGACCTTCCCCCGCACGCGGAGGAAGGAGTGAAACAAAGCCCGTTCCCCTGCTGGTGGGGGAAGGTCTGGATGGGGGCGCTGTTGTTGCAGATTTGAAAACACACGCATTGACAGCCATTGGCGGCGGCAAGGATTCACTGGTCTCGATCGAAGCGCTGCGTGCATCTGGCATCGAACAAACGGTAACCTGGATCGGATCGTCGCCATTGATCGCCGCTTGCGCAGCGCGTACCGGCTTGCCCACACTCAACATCACCCGCCAACTCGCGCCGCAATTGTTCGAATACAACCGACAGAGCGCGTACAACGGCCATATCCCGGTCACTGCGATTAATTCCGCCATTCTCGTCCTAGCTGCGTTGTTGCATGGGCACAACCAGGTCGTGTTTTCGAACGAACGCTCGGCGAGCTATGGCAGCGAAATTCTTGACGAGCACGGCAACGTCGTTGCCGAGGTGAACCACCAGTGGTCGAAAAGCTGGGCGTTCGAGCATGCGTTCGGCGACTACGTAGAGACGCGTGTCGCGTCCGACTTGCACTATTACTCGCTGCTGCGGCCGTTGTCGGAACTCGCCGTTGCACGGCAGTTCGCGAAGATTGATCGCTACGACGCGCACTTCTCCAGCTGCAACCGCAATTTTCACATCCTCGGTGAACGCCCGGCCAACCGCTGGTGCGGGCAGTGTCCGAAATGTCATTTCGTGTTTCTCGCGCTGGCGCCGTTCATGCCCAAGCCGCGACTGATGGGGATCTTCGGCCGCAACCTGCTCGATGAAATCGCGCTCGCGCCCGGTTTCGACGCACTGATCGAATACCGCGACCACAAGCCGTTCGAGTGCGTCGGTGAAGGGCGCGAAGCGCGCGCCGCGTTCGCGGCACTGGCGACGCGACCGGCATGGCGCGAGGATGCATTGGTCGAACGTTTCGCGCGCGAGATCCGTCCGCAGCTCGGCAACGACCTTGCAACGATTGACACGCTGCTGCCGCCGAGCGGGGAACATCGCATTCCGTCAGCTCTTTGGGGAAAACTGCGTGCGCATTTCGGAACTTGACGGTCGCCGCGTCGCGATCTGGGGCTGGGGCCGCGAAGCGCGCGCCGCGCATGCCGCAGTGCGATCGCGATTGCCGACGCTGGCACTGACGGCGATTTGTAGCGAGTCCGAGGCGGCAGAAGTACTCGCGTTGAATGATGCGTTGGTGCAGCCTTCAACGCAGGCCGATGCGGATGCGCTGGCATCGTTTGATGTCGTGATCAAATCGCCCGGCATCAGCCCATATCGCTCCGAAGTCGAACAAGCCCTTGCATCCGGCACACGCTTCGTCGGCGGCACTGAGTTGTGGTTCGCCGAATACAGCGTTGGATCAAGGCAGGAAGCGCGCACGATCTGCGTTACTGGCACCAAGGGCAAGAGCACGACGACTGCGCTGATCGCACACATGTTGCGCGCTGGCGGCCATCGCACCGCGCTTGCAGGCAATATCGGCATGCCATTGCTGGAATTGCTCGATCCTTCATCGCCACCAGAATTCTGGGTGATCGAACTATCGAGCTACCAGACCCGCGATGTGGCTGCCTCGGGCGTGAGGCCCGATGTCGCGGTCGGATTGAACGTGTATCCAGAGCATCTCGACTGGCATGGCAGCGAGGCGCGTTATGTGGCCGACAAGCTCGCCCTGTTCAGCGACGCGCATCCACACACCATCGTGCTCAACAAACTCGATCGCACGCTTGCTGCACTCGAACTTCCGGATTGGCAGGTCCACTGGTTCAACGCGCCACACGGCTGGCATGTGAGTCACGGGCAACTTCTCAAGGGCGACGACTACATCATCGACACGCGTGCGATTCCGTTACCGGGGCGACACAACCTGTGGAATGTGTGCGCTGCGCTCGCCGCAATCGATGCATTGGGCATCGATGCCAGCGCGCTCGCCGCGCATGCGATGACCTTCATGCCGTTGCCGCATCGGCTGCAGCCGCTGGGCATGCGTGACGGCGTGGGCTACGTCAACGACTCGATCAGCACGACGCCCCACGCGAGCATGGCCGCACTCGATTGCTACGCCGACAACGATGTCGCAATTCTCGTCGGCGGTTTCGATCGCGGCGTCGACTGGTCGCCGTTCGTCGAACGCATGCACGAAAGACCGGCACACGCCGTCATCACGATGGGCCAGAACGGGCCGCGCATCCGTGATGCGTTGCAGGATCTGGCAAACGAAGGAATCCTGCAGTTGCATGCAGCACAGGACATGGCCGAAGCGGTCGCCATCGCACGAGCGGCATTGACGCAAGGCGGCACGATCCTGCTCTCGCCCGGCGCGCCGAGTTTCGGTGCATATGTCGATTACGCAGCGCGTGGTCGTGATTTCGCTGCAATGGCCGGCTTCGATCCCGACGCGATCAGCCGCATTCCGGGACTCGGCATCGCCTGAAACCTCCACGCATTCCAGTCTGGCAAGATAGGATTATCCCTGCGGTCTTGCTGTCCGAATCGATTCGCCAACCGAGGAAAGCGTTCATGGCACTGCACGCAATCGCCCATCGCTTCAAGGAGCACGACTGGTTCGAGGTCGGCGTCGAAGTGGTGATCGTGTTTGTCGGTGTTTTCTTTGGCTTGCAGTTCAGCAACTGGAACCAGAACCGGCAAGACACCGTGCGCGGCATGGACTACCTGCAACGCTTCCACGTGGAGTTGCGGAAGGAATCCGCCCTGCTCGACAACATGATCGGGTTCGGCGGCAGCGTGAGTGGTTATGGCGCGGGCGCGATCGGTTATGCGGAGTCGGGCACGCTGGTCCAGGGCTCGGCGTGGGAAACCCTGCTCGCCTACTACCAGGCCAGCCAGATCGCGCCGTACCGCCAGCCGAGCACGACCTTCGACGAACTGCGTTCGAGCGGCGAGCTGCAACTGATCCGCAATGCCGGATTGCGCAACCGCATTTCCGAACATTACGACCAGGGTTCCGCCAGCCATGCGCTGGAAGTCCTTGGCCTGGTGCCCGCGTACCGTGAGCATGTGCGCGGGATGACGCCGTGGGCGATCCAGCACTACATCTGGACGAAGTGCTACCGCATGGACGATGGCGTCAACCAGCATCTGCTCGACTGCCCGTCGCCGGTCAGCGAGAGCGAAGCGCAGAGGGTGATCGATGCGTACCGCAGCAATTCCACGCTGACCGAACAATTGCGGTTCTGGCTGGCGACGCAATCGACCGGCGTGATGATCATGCGGGCCATCCAGTCCGATGCGCAAACCATCGACAGGGATGTGCAGGTGGAGCTAAGCAAGGACTGACCAGCAGGCATGGCAATCGTGGCG
>JBDSVN010000131.1:0-5204 GCA_039927175.1 Lysobacteraceae bacterium
GCCGCCAACCGGAACGCCCAACTCCTGCGCAACACGTCGCGCGACGCTGCGTGCGGCGATTCGACGTGGCTGGGTGCATCCGATCATCCCCATTGCACCGCGCCCGGCGGCAAGACAGAGCTTGGGCAATTGCGTGGTCTTGCCGGAACCGGTTTCACCGGCGATCACCACGACTTGATGCTTGCCGATCAGTTCGATGATTTTCTCGGCTTCGCGCGCGATCGGCAGGCTGTCGTCGAAAGTCGGTGTGGGCGCGGCTGCGGCACGCGCAGTGGCAGCAGTACGGGAAATCGCCAATGCGCTTGCAAAGCGTTCCTGTGCATTCGCATCGATTGGTGTTTTTTGCGACACCGACTGCAGGCGCAGCAAGCGCGCACGGTCGCGCGTCAATGCACCATGCAGCGAGTCGCCCCGAGCCTGTCCAACAACGCTCATCCGGATCGACCCGATCCGCTGGCTGCTTGATCGCTCCTGCCGCACATTCCGCAAACCACTCCAGCGCACCGTTGACGAGCGCGCATTGTGCCAGTGCGCCCGCAGGCGATGCATGGTCGGCGCCATCAGCGCGATCCTGGCGGCCATGCCATACCGCACAGGCTGGTTTGATACGCTTGCCAGCAAATGCCCTGTTTGGGTACCTCGCTGATGATCGCCGCCTCGATCGATATCCCGTGAACACGTCTCAATTCGGAACGCTGGTTTGATGGATACTCAGCCTGCACCAACCATTGGCCAGCGAATGCCGACATCTTCGTCCGACCTCTCGATTTCCGATCCGGCGCTCGCCGAACGCCTGTTGCACGCGACCACGCCAGCGCAGGTCGCGAGCGTTCTGATCGAGGGCGGCGCGACGCTGCTGGATGCCGGAATCTGCCTGCTCTGGTCGAGCCAGTGGCCGGATGCGATCGAAAGCATGCCGCAGGACTGCGCTGACGATCCCGAACAACTTGCCTCCGCTAGCGCCGCGCTGGAAGCCGTGCGGGCCGGAAATTGCCAGTCAGCGCACATGCGCGTGCTGTGCGATCGGGACACGATGGTCGCTGTCCTGCACAGCCCGCAGTCGGTTGATCCGGCATCTCTGCCAGCCTTGCAGGCGATCAGCGCGCGCATGGCGGAAGTCCTGGCAATCCGCCAGATGCACGACACCTTGGCGCGACTGGCGCAAACCGAAAAACTGCAACGCGCCTTGTTTGCGATCGCCGACATGGCCGGCTCCGACCTCGACATGCCGGACATGCTGCGCGGCCTACACCGCATCGTCGGCGAATTGATGTATGCGGAGAATTTCTACATCGCGCTGTACAACCCGGTCCGCGACAGCATCCGCTTCCTGTATTTCGTCGATACCGTGGACGATCAGGATTTCTCCGACGACGACGAGTTCCCACTCGACCGCATCAAGCACGGCCCGACCTGGTGGACGATCCACGAGCGCATGCCGCTGATGGGAAGCGACGACGAGCTCAAGGCCCAACTTCCTGGCCCGCTGGACATCCACGGTGCCTACAGCTCTGATTGGCTCGGCGTGCCGATGCTGCGTGATGGCGAGGTGCGCGGCATCCTGGTGGTGCAGAGCTACCTTCCCGAAGCGCGCTACGTGAGCACCGACATGGCGGTGCTCAGCTTCGTCGCCGAACACATCCTCACCGCCCTTGAGCGCAAGCAGAGACAGGCAGAACTCGAGCAGCGCGTGGAAGAACGCACCCACGAACTGGTGCAGACCAATCGCGACCTTGAGCGTGAAGTGCACGAACGCGAGCGCGGCGAGCGCTTGCAGGCGGCGCTGTACCAGATCGCACGACTGACCGGCAACGAGGAAACCGGCGCAAGTTTCTATGCGCAGATCCACCAGATCGTCGCAAGCCTGCTGAATGCGGAAAACTTCTATATCGCGCTGTTATCGGAAGATGGCAACAACGTGGCGTTTCCATATGTCGTTGACGAGCGCGAGCCCGACTGGGCGATGCGTCCGCGCTCGCGTGGGTTGACCGAATACGTCCTGCAAACTGCGCAGGCACAAGTCATCAGCGCAGAGCGCGCCGCCGAGCTCACGGCTGCCGGCATGATCGACGACGCGAGCGTCGGCTTCGGTGCACAGTCCTGGCTTGGCGTGCCGTTGATGGCGGCCGAGCAATCCATTGGTGTGCTCGCGGTGCAAAGCTACGTCGTCGACCGCGCCTACACCACCGGCGATGCGGAATTGCTCGGATTCGTCGCAACGCAACTGGCAAGCAGCCTGCTGCGACGACGCGAAATCGCCGAACGCGAACGCGGCGAACACCTCAAGGCCGCGCTGTACCAGATCGCCGCGGTGGCAACCACCGACGTGAGCAGCGAAACCTTTTTCCAGCACGTGCACTCCATCGTTTCCGGGTTGCTCAACGCCGACAACTTCTATATTGCATTGCTGTCCAAGGATGGCACCAGCCTGGAGTTTCCATACTGGGTCGACCAGCAGGATCCGAATCCGACAACGCGCCCGATCGGTCGTGGCCTGACCGAATACACGCTGCGCAGCGGACACGCGCGGTTGGTCAATGGATTGTCCGAAACACGCGCGCTGGCAGAAGCGGGCGAAATCGGTGCCGTGCATCTTGGCGCACCGACCCACTGCTGGCTCGGCGTACCGCTGATCGGCAGCGAAGGATCGCTCGGCGTCGTCGCGGTGCAAAGCTACACGCCCGAAGTGCGCTACAACCATCGCGATGCGGAACTGCTGACCTTCGTTTCCTCGCAGCTCGCGAGCAGCATCCAGCGCCGTCGCGCTGCCGAATCGTTGCGCATGTCCAACATCCGTCTCGAAGAACGCGTTGAGGAGCGCACCCGCGAACTGCGCAAGCAGATCGCGGTACGCGAACAGATCGAAGCGAAACTCCAGCACCAGGTGATGCACGATTCGCTGACCGGGTTGCCAAATCGCCTCTACCTGCGCGACCGCGTCGAACGCGCAATCGCGGGAGTGCAACGCAATCCGAATCGTCGTTTCGCCTTGCTCTACCTCGATGTGGACCGCTTCAAGATCATCAACGACAGTCTTGGCCACCTGGCGGGCGACAAGGTGCTGCAGGAAGTTGCACGGCGGCTGTCCGAATGCATGCGCGACCCGGACGTGGTGGCGCGGCTTTCCGGCGACGAATTCGCCTTGCTGCTGGAAGAAACGCCGATTCCGCAGGCCGCATGCAAGGTCGCGCAGCGTGTGCTTGAGGCAATACAACGGCCCCTGTTCATCAACGACAAGGAGCTGCATCCATCGGCAAGCATCGGCATCGCCATTGGCGACCAGGGTTATCACACGACTGACGAAATCCTGCGCGATGCCGATATCGCGCTGTATCGCGCCAAGAGCGCTGGACGCCATCGTTTCGTGTTATTCGACGAATCGCTGCAACGCACCGCCATGGACGTGCTCGGCATGGAACATGAATTGCGCGCGGCGATAATCTCGAACCAGTTCGAGCCATGGTTCCAGCCATTCGTTCGGATCGATGACGGCAGCACGGTCGGTTACGAAGCACTGGTCCGCTGGAACCATCCGACACGCGGCATGTTGCTACCCGAAGATTTCCTGCACGTGGCCGAGGAAAGCGGACAAATCGAGGACATCGATTGGAAGATCTACCACATGACTTGTCTTGCCGGCGTCGAACTGGTGCGCGATGGCGGTTTCATCACGATCAATATTTCGCCACGCCATTTTCTGAACGACGATCTCGACACGCGCCTGTTTGCGTTGACCTACGGAACCGGTTTCGATCCCGCGAAGCTGCGCGTTGAAGTCACCGAAGGCACCCTGCTTGGCGATCCGGCGGCCGTCGGCAAGATATTGCAAAGCCTGCGCGACCACCGCATCGAGGCGGCACTGGACGACTTCGGCACCGGTTATTCATCGCTCGGCCACGTGCATCGTTTCCCGCTGAAGATGATCAAGATCGACCGTTCGTTCGTCGAGCCGCTTGGCCAGGAAGACGCATCACGCAGTCTTGCGGTGATCGGCGCCATCCTCGCGCTGGCGCGTTCGCTCGGACTTGAAGTCGTTGCCGAAGGTGTCGAGACCGAACAACAACGCGACATCCTGGCTGAAATGGGATGCGTGTACGGCCAGGGTTATCTATTCGGCCGGCCGCAACCAGCCGCCTACTGGCGCAAGAAAAACGCGAACTGATCGCAACCCGATCCGAAGCGACATGCCGGTTTGTTACCCTGCCGCAATGTCTTCCATCCACGAACCGTCGCCCGCACGCGAATTGCTCCAGCGCGTCTTTGGCTATCCCGCATTTCGCGGCCCTCAGGAAGCAATTGTCGACCATCTGGGCGCAGGCCACGACGCGCTCGTGTTGATGCCGACCGGCGGCGGCAAGTCGCTGTGCTACCAGATTCCGGCCTTGCTGCGCGATGGTGTCGGCATCGTGGTGTCGCCGCTGATTGCGCTGATGCAAGACCAGGTCGAGGCGCTGGAGCAACTCGGCGTACGTGCGGCCTTCCTCAACTCCTCATTGACAGGCGAAGCGGCAAGCGCGGTGGAACGCCAGTTGCTTGCTGGCGAACTCGACCTGCTCTACGTCGCGCCCGAACGATTGCTGATGCCACGCTTCCTGTCGTTGCTCGAACGCAGCCGTGTCGCACTGTTTGCAATTGACGAGGCGCATTGCGTATCGCAATGGGGCCACGACTTCCGACCCGATTATCGCGAACTCAATCTGCTGCACGAACGCTGGCCGGATATCCCGCGCATTGCGCTGACTGCGACCGCCGACGAACCCACGCGCCGCGAAATCGTGGAGCGTTTGCAACTTGAAGACGCGCGCCAATTCATCAGTTCGTTCAACCGCCCGAACATCCGCTCTCGCGTGGTACAGAAGGACAATGCGCGCAAGCAGCTACTCGATTTCCTGAAAAACCATCGCGACGAAGCTGGCATCGTCTATTGCCTGTCGCGCAAGAAAGTCGAGGAGACTGCAGCATTCCTCACGGGCCACGGTGTCACTGCGCTGCCGTATCACGCAGGACTCGGCGCGGAAACACGCGCGACGAACCAGCGCCGCTTCCTGCGCGAAGACGGCGTGGTGATCGTTGCGACGATCGCGTTCGGCATGGGCATCGACAAGCCCGATGTGCGCTTCGTCGCGCACATGGATCTGCCGAAATCGCTCGAAGGCTATTACCAGGAAACCGGCCGCGCAGGCCGCGATGGCGAGCCCGCCGAC
>JBDSVN010000132.1:0-8132 GCA_039927175.1 Lysobacteraceae bacterium
GGTCGTGCCGGCCTTCGGCGGGCTGACGATCCGCGCGCGCTGGCCCTTGCCTTGCGGGGCCATCAAATCGAGGATGCGGCCGGTGATGTCTTCGCTGGAACCGTTGCCGCGCTCAAGATGGAATGCCTTGCGCGGGAACAGAGGGGTGAGGTTCTCGAACAGCGCCTTGTTCTTCGACGCTTCCGGCGGCTCGTTGTTGATCGTGGTGACTTGCGACAGCGCGAAGTAGCGTTCGCCCGGCTTCGGCGAACGGATGCGGCCGGTGAGATGGTCGCCGGTGCGTAAATTGAAACGACGAATCTGCGACGGCGAGATGTAGGTGTCGTCTGGACCAGCCAGATACGAAGCATCCGACGAACGCAGGAAGCCAAAGCCATCAGGCAGGATTTCCAGCACGCCCTCGGCGGCAACGCCTTCACCGTAACGCGTGAGCACTTTGAGCAATGCGAAGATCACATCCTGCTTGCGCATGCGCGCAACGCCTTCGGTGATGCCCAGCTTGTCGGCAATTTCCATGAGCTGGAACGCCGGCATTTTCTTGAGCTCGCTCAATCCATAAATCGGAAAATCAGGAGGCAGCGCTGGCAGCGGCTGGTTGTCGTTGAACTCACCGCCTTCGTTGCCGCGATCGCGCGGTTCGTTGTTGCGCGGCGGATTGTTCTCGCGCGGACCGTTTTGCTGGCCCTGCTGCCCCTGTTGGCGATCGCGGCGGTCGCGGAAGCGGTCGCGGCGCGGGTTGTGGCGCTGCTGCTGCCCGCCTTGCGGCTGTCCACCCGGTTGCTGGTTGCCCTGGTTACCGTCGTTCGATTGCGGCTGCGCTGACTGCTGTTGCGAAGCGTTGTCGGCATTGCCGGAGTCGGCTTTGGGCGCAGTGTTTCCATGCTCGTTTGACGGTTGCTCGGCTTGCACAGGCGGCGCTGAAGGTGGCGGCTGCGATGCTGCTTCGCGTACTTCCTTCACGGCTGCGGATGGCGTTGGAGCGCTGGTCGCTGCAACAGTTTCAGATGCTGCAGCGGCTTTGGCAGCAGCGGTTTTGTTCTGGCGTGGCTGGCGCGGGCGCTTGACAGCGACCTCGGCAGTCTCGTTATCGGATTCGGACACGGAGTAACCCTGTAGGTGAGGGCGGAAAATGATCGGTTGAAATCGGGGATTGGAACCGAGGGGATGGGTGTTGCGAAGGGCGCGGGAATCGGTGCTTCACGGCGCCGCGTGGAATAACGCTAACACCGTGTTCGCGTGGCGGCAAGCCGCATCGCGCGAAACATGACTCGCATGTTCAGTCAGACAGCGCATGGCTGGAATGTGCAACCGCAGCTATTCGGATGCGCTGTCGCCGCATGCGTCGAGCGCCGCCGGTTGACCATTCGGTGAGTGGAATGCAGCGGTCTCAGGCAATCCCGCGCTCGATGAACTGCACGATCTGGTTGCGCGCGACGGCGCCGATCTGGGTGGCTTGCACCTTGCCATCCTTGAACAGCATCAGGGTCGGGATGCTGCGCACGGCGAACTGGCGCGGCGTGGTCGGATTCTTGTCGATGTTCATCTTCACAACCTTGAGCCTTCCGGTATAGACCTGCGCGAGCTCTTCCACCATCGGTCCGATCATCTTGCAGGGTCCGCACCACTCGGCCCAGAAGTCCACCAGCACGGGTTCGCTGGATTTAAGAACTTGGGCTTCGAATTCGGTGTCCTTGATATCGGTGACGACGTCGCTCACGGGATGCTCCTGAAGGTCTTGTGGTCGTTGTTGCAAGGGTAGCGGGCCGGGTCGGGCCACTGCATCGGTTACACTGGGGGCTGTTGTTGGCGCTTCAAGCCTGATGCTTGCCGCGCCGCGCCCGGGGGCAACCGCAGTTTGCGGCGTGCGAGCCGGGCACGCAAGCACGCCGCGTCGTGCCCGCCACTGATGATCGAGAGCATGACCGACAAACCCCTGACCGACGAAACCTTCTCCAATTTCGACCTGCACCCGGCGTTGCTGGAGGGTCTGGGGAAAGCTGGATTCACCCGACTCACCCCGATCCAGGCGCTGACCCTGCCGCTCGCCTTGGCTGGCCGCGATATCGCCGGACAGGCGCAGACCGGCACCGGCAAGACGCTGGCCTTCCTGATTGCGACAATCGACCGTCTGCTCAAGCGCCCCGCTCTGGCGAATCGCGGCGACGCCGATCCGCGTGCGCTGATCCTTGCGCCGACGCGCGAACTCGCGATCCAGATCCACAAGGACGCGCTCGCCTTCGGTTCCGCGCTCGGCATCAAGTACGCGCTCGTTTACGGCGGCGTCGATTACGACAAGCAACGCGAGATTTTGCAGCGCGGCGCCGACATCATCATTGCCACTCCGGGCCGGCTGATCGATTACGTCAAGCAGCACAAGGTCGTTTCGTTGCATGCCTGCGAGGTGTGCGTGCTCGACGAGGCCGATCGCATGTTCGACCTTGGCTTCATCAAGGACATCCGCTTTCTGCTGCGGCGCATGCCGGCCTGCACCGAGCGCCAGACATTGCTGTTCTCGGCAACGTTGTCGCACCGCGTGCTCGAGCTCGCCTACGAGCACATGAACGAGCCGGAAAAACTCGTCGTCGAAACCGAATCGGTGACGACGGCGCGGGTACACCAACTGGTGTATTTCCCATCGAACGAGGAAAAGATACCACTGCTGATCGGCCTGCTCTCACGCGCCGAGGCGGCGCGCACGATGGTGTTCGTCAACACCAAGGCGTGGGTCGAAAAAGTCGCGCGCGGGCTGGAACGGGCCGGCTTCCGCGTCGGCGTAATCTCCGGCGACGTGCCGCAGAAAAAGCGCGAGAGCCTGCTGAATCGCTTCAAGCGTGGCGATCTTGAAATACTGGTTGCAACCGACGTGGCGGCGCGTGGACTGCACATCGATGGTGTCTCGCATGTGTTCAACTTCGACCTGCCGTTCGATGCCGAGGATTACGTGCATCGCATCGGCCGCACTGCGCGGCTCGGTGCCGAAGGCGATGCGATCAGTTTCGCCTGCGAGCGTTATGCGCAGTCGCTGCCAGAGATCGAGGCCTTCATCGAGCAGAAGATTCCGACTGCACCGGTTGAAGCCGAATTGCTGGTCGCGGTGCCACGCGCACTCAAGGCGGCTGACGGCGGCGACGATTCGAGTGAAAGCGTCAGCCAGATTTTCCGCGAAGTGCGCGAGGCGCAGAAAGCGGAAGCCGAGCGTGGTGGTGGTCGCAGCGGTCCATCGCGGAGCGGCGGCCCATCGCGCGGCGGACGTTCCGGAAGCAGCTCCAGTGGTCGCAGCAGCAATGGCGCACGCACTCACAGCAGTCCGCAGCCAGCGCAGCACAAACCTGAAGTATCGCCAGCACCGGCAGCGCCAAGTGTCGAAGGCGTTCCCTCGACGCGTAAACCGCGCCGGCGGCGTGGCGGTCGTGTGCGCAGCGAAGGTGCAGGCGAGCAAATCGTACCGAAGCAGGGAGTGATCACCCAGCGTTTGCCGGGCGTTGCTGACGCTAAGCAGGAAAAACAGGCACAGGATGCGAACAAATCCGCCGCGACGGATTCCAAGCGCTCGTTGCTCGGCAAGCTCAAGCAGGGCCTGCTGAAAGCAAAATCGCTGGTCAAGCGGCCGCCGCGCAGCGGCCACTGACTTTAGATATTGGCTTGAACCGCTTGCCCGGTTCGAGCCAATGCAAGGGTTTTGCGCGCATGCATGCGCGCGCGGTACTGTTGCACCCGACCGCGCAGTGTTTGCGCAACCGTCCAAGGGCGATCCCACGCGATGACCCTGCTCCGTTTCGATGCTGTCAGCAAACGCTACCAAGGCGGCCACGAGGCGCTGAGCGATGTGAGCTTTGCGGTCGAGCCCGGCGAGATGCTGTTCGTCACCGGCCATTCCGGCGCGGGCAAGAGCACACTGCTGCGGTTGATCCATCTCTCCGAGTGTCCAAGCCGCGGCACCGTGTTGATGGAAGAGCGCAATCTGGCCAAGCTGCGCGGTCGCAAGATCGCATTGCAGCGGCGCCGGGTCGGCGTGGTGTTCCAGGACCATCGCCTGCTGTTTGACCGCACCGTTTACGAGAATGTCGCGATGCCACTGGTGATCGCTGGCGTGCCGCGCGACGAGATTGGTCCGAGGGTGCGGCGTGGACTGGAAAAAGTCGGCCTGGCCGAACGTGAACGCGCCCGGCCGCGCGAGCTGTCCACCGGCGAGCAGCAACGCGTGGGCATCGCGCGCGCCGTGGTTGCGCAGCCGCCGTTGCTGATTGCCGACGAACCCACCGGCAATCTCGATCCGACGCTGGCTGTGGACATCATGGAACTGTTCGCGTCGTTGCCGGCGCTTGGCACGACAGTCATTGTCGCCAGCCACGACCTCATGCTGGTCAAGCGCATGCGCAAGCGCGTATTGGTGCTCGATCACGGCAAGTTGCTCGACGATATTCCCGCAACGGAGTTGGCTTCGTGAGCGTGCCTGAACCGCCGCGCGTCGATCCGGCCAAGGTCAAGGCAGTGAAAGCCGCCGCAGTCAAAAAACGCAAATCGCGTGGTCCGAGCGCACGCTTGCGCAGCTGGATGGATCTGCATTTCTATAGCCTGTTCTCAAGCCTTGGACGCATGTTGCAGCGGCCTTTCGCTGCGGGAATGACAATCGGCGTGATGGCGATCGCGCTCGCGCTGCCGCTGGCGTTGTGGCTGACGCTGGCGAACGTGCAGCGCTTCTCGGGAACCGTGCAGGCTTCACGGCAGATCACCGTGTTCCTGCACCAGGACATCGGCCTGGATCGCGTGAATGCACTGGCTGCGCAGTTGCGCGCGCGCCACGATGTTGCCGAGGTGACGGTGCGCACGCCGGAACAAGGGCTGGCGGAATTCCGCAAGATGAGCGATCTCGCCCCGGCGCTGGACGTGATCGATGGCAATCCACTGCCGCCGGTCTTGCTGATCGAGCCTGCGGACGATGGCGCCGCACTCGTTACCTCGCTCAAGGCGATGCCGGAAGCCGACATCGTCCAGCACGACGCAGTCTGGCGCGAGCGCCTGTCTTCATGGCTTGGATTCGGAACGCGGATCGCATGGGTGCTGGCAGCATTGCTCGGTGTCGGCGCGCTGCTGGTGGTCGGCAACACGGTGCGCCTGGACATCCAGAGTCGCAGCGATGAAATCGGCGTGTTGCAGGTGTTGGGCGCGACCGATGGTTTTGTGCGGCGGCCGTTCCTGTACCTCGGCGCGATTTACGGATTGGCCGCGGGTGTGGTTGCGCTTGGTCTGCTTGCACTTGCGGGAATCGCCCTGCAGCCGTCGCTGGCGCGACTGGTGACGAGCTACGGCGGTGGTTTCGCGCTGCAGGGACCGGGCATGATCGGTGTCGCGGCGCTGCTGGTTGGTGCCTTGTTGCTCGGGTGGGTGGGCGCTTGGCTCGCAACAGGGCATCATCTGCGTCGTAACCAACCGACACGGGACTGACAGTGCCATGAGCGCAGGCGGCTTCCGCCACATCGACACCGAGACGCCACGCGTCATGGTCGTGGACGGCTCCAGGCTTGCGCGCAAGATGATCGAGCAGATGTTACGCAAGGAAATGCCAGGGCTGGATTTCATCGGCTGCGAAACCGGGGCGCAGGCCAAAGAAGCGTTGATGGCCGGCGCGGTCAACCTGGTTACCACGGCACTGGCACTGCCGGACATGGACGGACTGGAGCTCGCCGAGTTCATTCGCGAATACACGCCGCAGGCGTACATCCCGATCATCGTCGTTTCCGGCAACGTCCAGGAGCGGCTGGAGTCGCGCAATCTCAGCGACGATGTCACCGATTATTTCGACAAGGCGCTGGGCTTCGATGCGCTCGCCACCTTCATCCGTGGCTACGTGCGGCCAGAAGACGTGCCGGACGGCGAAGTGCTTTACGTCGAAGACAGCAAGGTCGTCGCCGTCGCCACCCGTCGCATGCTGGAAAAACACGGCCTGAAGGTCACTCATTTCATCGATGTCGAAGCGGCGCTGGTGCGCTTGCAGGCGATGCGCGACGAAGGTGCGCCACTGCCCGACGTCGTGCTCACTGATGTCTACCTGAAAGGCAAACTGACCGGCATGGACCTGCTGGAACGCGTGCGCCAGCATCTGCATTACAGCAAGGCTGAACTGCCGGTGCTGGTGATGACCGGCGACTCTGATCCTGTCAAGCAGAGCGAGCTACTTCGCTTGGGCGCGAACGACCTCGTGCTCAAACCGATCGAGGAACGCATGCTGATCACCAAGCTGTTGTTCCTGCTGCGCGTCGGACGCGTGCTGCGCAGCAAGCGCGCCGCTGCGGCGTGAGTTGACTGGAGTGAGTGACGCGCCAGCCAGCGCTACGCAAGGCATGAAGAAAACAGGCGAGCGGATTCGACTTGAGCCAATCTGGAAAGAGCGTGTCGGCGGCTGGCTGTTGCGGCCCGACATGCAGCAACTTTCCGCATTCTTGCGTGCCGAAAAAGCGGCCGGCAAGTGCATCTATCCACCAGCACTGAAGATTTTCGCGGCGCTCGATGCAACCCCATTCGATACTGTCGAAGTGGTGATCCTCGGCCAGGATCCGTATCACGGAGCGGGGCAAGCGCACGGACTGTGCTTCTCGGTGTTGCCGGGCGTGCCGGTCCCGCCTTCGCTCGACAACATCTTCAAGGAGATCCAGCGCGATCTCGACATCGCCCGGCCCGATCACGGTTGCCTGCTACCGTGGGCACGGCGTGGCGTGTTGCTGCTCAACTCCGTGCTGACCGTCGAGGACGGCAAACCCGGTTCGCACCAAGGCAAGGGCTGGGAAGGTTTCACCGACCACATCATCGACACCTTGGCGCGCGAACGCGAAGGCCTGGTGTTCATGCTCTGGGGCAGTTACGCGCAGGCCAAGGGCAAGCTGATCGACAACCGTCGCCATTGCATCCTCAAGGCACCGCATCCATCGCCGTTATCCGCGTATCGCGGATTTATCGGCTGCGGGCATTTTTCCGCCGCCAACCGATGGCTGGCAGGGCGTGGCGCGACGCAGATCGATTGGTCACTGCCACGGTTGGCTGAGTTGGTCGTGTAACCCGCGAAGGCTTGATTCCCGCGATGACGCCCGCATTGCTGTGGAACTACGCGTCGGAGGGGTCGCCGAATGTTCCATGAACAGAACGCAGCAGGACTTATGGCAGGCTTAGCAGTCACCCGTGAGGACTGCTAAAATGGCCGCCATGAACAAGACCCCTCAGCTGCAGACGGCCCTCGTGGCCAATAATCTTCCGATCCCCAGCGCGCTCGGCTCGCTTGAGGCGTACATCGGTGCGGTGAACCGCGTGCCGGTGTTAACCGTCGAAGACGAACAAGCGCTTGCGCATCGCTTTCGCGACGAGGAAGACCTCGGCGCTGCGCGCGAATTGGTGATGGCGCACCTGCGTTTCGTCGTTCACGTCGCGCGTGGCTACCAGGGCTACGGCCTCGGCATGGGCGACCTGATCCAGGAAGGCAACATCGGCCTGATGAAGGCGGTGAAGCGCTTCGATCCGGAACAGGGCGTGCGCCTCGTCTCGTTCGCGGTGCACTGGATCCGCGCCGAAATGCATGAGTTCATTCTCAAGAACTGGCGGATCGTGAAAGTCGCGACGACCAAGGCGCAGCGCAAGCTGTTCTTCAACCTGCGCAAGTCGAAGAAGCGCCTCGGCTGGATGAATGATGCCGAAGTCACCGCCGTCGCTGCAGACTTGAAGGTTTCCAAGCGCGAAGTGCTGGAAATGGAATCGCGTTTGTCCGGTCGCGATATCGGCTTCGATGCGCCGACCGATGAGGATGATGATCACGCGCCGCCGTCGCCGGCTGCGTACCTCGTCGATTCCAGCGACGATCCATCGCTCGCCTATGAGCGCGCCAGCCACGAAGACAACCAGCTTGAATTGCTGCGTGATGGCTTGGGCGAGCTCGATGCGCGCTCGCGCGACATCATCAAGCGCCGTTGGCTCGACGACGACAACAAGGCGACGTTGCAGGAACTGGCCGACGAATACGGCGTTTCTGCCGAACGCGTGCGCCAGATCGAGGCGAATGCGTTGAAGAAGATGCGGGCGTTGTTTACGGCTTGATGCGACTCCCTCGCAAGAGCCCGCACATCCATGTGCGGACTTTCAAAATTCAC
>JBDSVN010000133.1:0-5768 GCA_039927175.1 Lysobacteraceae bacterium
AAAGAAATTCAAGGACGCACTCAAGCTGGCGCAACAGGCGCTGGATTCTGGAAAACTTGATGAACGCGTCGTGCCATCCGGGCAGGGGCAACCAGCGCCTGACGAGGCAGTTGCAACGATTGCGTCGCCGCCACCGACGGATGCGCTGGCGCTATACCGCGGTGTGTTGGCAACCGATCCAAACAACGCTGCGGCCACCAAAGGCATGGATGCAATCGTCGCAGCCTTGCATGCGCGCGTGCTGGCTGCATTGAGTAGTGACGACATCATCGATGCACAGCGCGATGCTGATCGCCTGTACTTGTTGCGCCCTGATGATCCAGGCTTTCCGGCATTGAAGGCCGCGCTCGACAAAGGTTGGCGTGTCGCTGCACTGGTTGCGCACGGTCGCCAGCTTGAACGCGCAGGCGCGCTGATCGCACCACGCGGGTCCAATGCAGCGGCGGTGTATCGGCAAGCGCTTGCGATCGAACCAGGCAGTGTTTCGGCGGATGCGGGTTTGGCGCGCGTGGAAAGTGTCTTCATCGACAAGGCAGTGGCCGAAGCGCAAGCCAGTCGCTTCCCGCAATCGGATCGGCTGATCGCGCAGGCCGCAACCGTGCGCACTGATTCGCAGGCGCTGCAGGATGCGAGCGCGCGCATCGTGGAAATCCGCCAGCGCCGTGCGGCCGTGCTCGAAGCACAGGCCAATACCGCCCTGGCGATGAACGATCCTGATCGCGCAGAACAATTGCTGCACGAGATCGAGCGTGCTGCGCCGCTGTCGCCCGAATCGGCCGATCTGCGCAAACGAATCAAATTGACGCGCAATTACGGCATGTTCAGGCCGGGGCAGGCATTCACCGAAGCATTGGCCTCGGCTGGCCGCGCGCCGGAAATGATCGTGCTTCCGATCGGCAGTTTTCGCATGGGTTCGACGGATGACGATGCTGACCACGCCGCCAACGAAACGCCGCAGCGCGTGATCAAGTTTGGTCATGGTTTTGCAATGTCGCGTACCGAAATTACGGTCGATCAGTTCGCTCGCTTCGTGCAGGCCACCCACTACCGCACCGACGCCGAGCGCAGCGGCCATTCGATGGTTTACGACGAAGCGCGTGGCAAACTCGACGAACGTGCTGGCGTGACCTGGCGCGATAACCACACTGGCAAGCTGGCCGATTCGCAAGAGCCCGTACTGCACGTGTCGTGGAACGACGCACAGGCCTATACGGTGTGGCTGTCGAGGGAAACCTCGCACATCTATCGACTTCCCACAGAGGCTGAATTCGAATATGCATTGCGTGCCGGCAGCAACAGCGTCTATCCGTGGCCTGGTACGAAACCGCCAGCGGATGTTGGTGACCTGGCGGGAAGTGATGCATCGCCAAGCGGTCGCCATTGGGGCGATGCATTCGCAGGTTATACCGATGGTTACTGGGGCCCTGCGCCGGCTGGGCGTTTCGCGGCGAATGCGTTCGGTCTTTACGACATGATCGGCAACGTGGCCGAGTGGACGCAGGATTGCTGGCACGATGGTTATCGGCGTGCTCCGTCGGACGGCAGCGCGTGGGTCAATCCGGGTTGCGCGCAGCGCGTCGTGCGCGGTGCTTCCTGGGCCAGCGCACCGACGCAGGCGCGTTCGGCCTATCGCGCGCCGGCTGATGCCGACAGCGGCAATGCGCGACTCGGGTTTCGGGTCGTGCGCGAGTTATGAACAGTATCAATCGAAGATGCCGCAATTCACGATGCTGCAATTGAACTCAGGAGCAAGCGCATGAACATGGATCCGACGGGTCAGAACCAAGGTGGAATGTCGACGGGACGCGGGCGATTCCACTGGTGGATCATCATCGCTTTCCTCGTGTACGCCGGCTATTACTACATGTCGAACCGACAGGAATCGTCGTTGACCGGACGTACGCAACTGATCGCGACGAATGCGCAGCAGGATGCCACGCTTGGATTACAGGCGTACCAGCAAGTGTTATCGCAATCGCAAGTCGTGACCACTGGCCCGCAGGTCGAACAGATCAAGCAAATTGCGCAACGCCTCGAAGCGGTCGCGCCGAAAGTCGAAGCCGAGCTCGCAGCCGAAAAAGGCCTGAAGCCGACCATCGACTGGAGCACGTTCAATTGGGAAGTCAGCGTGCTGCAGTCAGATGAAGTCAATGCGTTTTGCCTGCCTGGCGGCAAGATCGCGGTTTATACCGGGTTGATTCCGGTTGCGCAGAATGCGGATGCGCTCGCCATCGTGATGGGTCACGAAATCTCGCACGCGTTGCTGCGGCATGGTGCCGAGCGCATGGCACAGCAACATCTTGCGCAGATTGGGACGATAGCGACGGGTATGGCGGCAGGCAGCATGGATCCGCAACAGCAGCGTGAGGTGATGGGCGCTTTAGGAGTTGGTGCGCAATTCGGCGTATTACTGCCGTTCTCGCGCAAGGATGAAAATGAAGCCGACCAGATTGGCCTGATGCTTGCCGCCGCGGCATGCTTCGATCCGCAGGCCGCGATTCCGCTATGGCAACGCATGCAGGCGCAGGGCAGTGCTGGCCGCCCGCCCGAGTTCATGTCCGATCATCCAAGCGATGCGCATCGTATCGAGCGCCTGCAGGCACTGATGCCGCAAGCGCTGGCGATGCGAGCCAAGTTCTGTAGCGGTGCTTCAACGGCGCAATAAATCTGCGCCGGCTTGTCCTCTGCACAGGCTTGCCGCGATCAGAAACTCATGAACAAGCCGCCGTTTACCGGAATGTTTGCGCCGGTGATGAAGCCAGCGTCCTCGGCGGCAAGGAAGGCAACGGTACGGGCGATTTCCGACGGTTTGCCGAGGCGGCCGACCGGCACGGATTCGATGATTTTCGTGCGCACGTCTTCCGGCACCGCCATCACCATCGCGGTTTCGCAGTAACCGGGCGAAATGCTGTTCACGGTGATGCCCTTGCGTGCGACTTCGCGTGCCATCGCCATCGTGAAGCCGTGCATGCCGGCTTTAGCGGCCGAGTAATTGGCCTGGCCGAACTGGCCGGTCTGGCCGTTCACCGAGCTGATGTTGATGACGCGTCCATACCCGCGCGCGAGCATGCCATCGACTGCGTTGCGGCACATGTTGAACACGCCATCGAGATTGATCCGCAACACGTCGTTCCATTGCGCAGGTTCCATCTTGCGCAGTGTCGTATCGCGGGTGATCCCGGCTGCGTTGACCAGTACATCGAGCGAACCGTATTCGGATTCGATTTTTTTCACGAGTGTCGCGCAGGCATTGAAGTCGCCGACATTGGCTGGTTCGAAATGCACGTCGAGGCCCTGCATGTCGTTGCCGAATGCCACGATGCGTTCTTCACGCGCCGCAAGGTCGGCGGCGATGACGGTGTGTCCGGATTGCGCGAGGTACTTGCAGATTTCGGTGCCGAGTCCGCCGATTCCGCCGGTGACGACGGCGATGCGCTTGCTCATCGATGGTTTCCTGTGGGTGGGGTAGTGCGTCAAAAAGCTTGCTGCAACGCACAAAAGTCGCGGCAGCTTAGTGCGGGGCGGTAGCGCCCGTCAATGCGGTGCGGGAGAAACCTATCAACGCGTGCGTGGTTTGTGACCGTTGCCCGGTTTAAGGTCGTCGGTTGAGTTGCCCATGGTTCCGAGCAGGCCTTGCTGGAACGATTTCCACAGATCCATGTTCCGCTCTGTGAGCTGGTTGAGCATGCTCCACGGCGTCTGCCCGATCAGGTTGTTGAGCTGGCTGCGGAATTGCTGCTGCTGTTCGAGGAACATGTGCATGCTGCGTTCGAGATAGCTGCCCATGAAGCCCTGCAGCGAATCGCCGTAGAACCGGATGATCTGGCTGAGCAGTTCGGTGGACAGCATCGGCTGGCCATCGTCCTCGTGCTCGGAAATGATCTGCAGGAGCACCGAGCGGGTGAGATCGTCACCGGTCTTGGCGTCGCGCACTTCGAAAGATTCATTCCCGACGATCAGCTGACGCACGTCTTCGAGGGTGATGTAACTCGAAATCTCGGTGTCGTACAGACGCCGGTTCGGGTACTTCTTGATGATGCGGACTTGAGCCATTCGACGTGGGTTCCGGAAGGTATTGCGGCGCACCAGAGCCTGCAGCATGGCGCAGCATTTCCTTCGTTGCAAGGGGATGACACTCTTGATCGGCGGACGTGCCGCTTGTGTCAGGCGAAATGAACTTCAGCTGGTTGTGCGTAGCGTGCGCTATGCGCACGATACGTCACGTGCCATGAAAAATATGAAGTGGCATTTCGAGTGCTCGCACAATCAATGGTGCTTGTTCTTCGGACCAGCTTCGCCGTTTTCGCATCCTCTGTCACGCGAAGTCATGGCACTGGATTGCGTTTGTATATATGGCAAGTAGCCATCCATGGCATGCCTCCCGTTCGGCATCTGCGAAGCACAGGGATGTGCAAGTGTCGCGTGAGGCATGAAGCCGGAAGCGACCCTCACATGGTAAAGCGCATTCGACCTGCCACCGGCAGGTCGAGAGCTATGCGCTTTACCAACCCATGTAGTGGCCGCCGTTGGCGGACAGATTGGCACCGGTGATCCACGCCGCTTCGTCGGGCATGAAGAACGCAACTGCGTACGCAATTTCTTCGGGCTTGCCGAGGCGACCGATCGGGATCTGCGCGGTGATCTTGGCGCGAACTTCCTCCGGCACGGCCATCACCATGTCGGTGCCGATGTAACCCGGCGAAACGGTGTTGACGGTGATGCCAAACTTCGCATTTTCCTGTGCGAGCGAAATCGTGAAGCCATGCATGCCGGCTTTCGCTGCAGCATAGTTCGCCTGGCCGTACTGGCCCTTCTGGCCGTTGATCGAGCTGATTTGCACGATCCGGCCCCATTTGCGCTCGCGCATGCCGTCGATGACCTGGCGGGTGACGTTGAAGCACGAGTCGAGATTGGTGCTGATCACGTCGTGCCACTGCGTCGGACTCATCTTGTGGAAGGTGCCGTCGCGGGTGATGCCGGCGTTGTTGACGAGGATATCAACGGGGCCGATCGCGGCATCGACGGCCTTCACCATCGCTGCAGCACTATCGAAATCGGTGACGTCGCCGGGGACGATCGTGATATCGAAGCCCTGATCCTTCATCCTGGCTTGCCAGGCGGTGGCCTTGGCCTCGTCGCGATAGTTGGTGGCGACCTTGTGGCCGAGGCTGGCCAGGCGCTGGACGATGGCGGTGCCGATGCCGCCAGTACCGCCGGTCACGAGTGCGTTGCGTGCGTTCATGGTGTCCCTCCCAGGACGTTGTCGAATGAGTACGAAATGATTCTACGCGGTCGTAGTTGCAGCCGTCGCCACTTTCATGCCAACGCGCTTGATCGCTTCGAAGTCGAACGCATCCAGTGCCCTACGGAGTGCCGCATCGGGATTGCCAGCACCTGCAATCGCACGTGGATCCTGTCCAAGCAAGTTCAGCGCGATGTGCAAAGCCGGAATTGGATCGGCTGGATCAACGGCCGGTGCGTCGCAGGATTTTCCGAGTTTTTTGCCGGCTGTATCGACGATCAGCGGCAGGTGCGCGTAGGTCGGTGTTGGCAATCCAAGCGCTTGCTGCAGCAGGATCTGGCGCGGTGTCGAATCGAGCAAGTCCGCACCGCGTACGACCTCGGTGATGCCCTGCGCCGCATCGTCCACGACAGCCGCGAGTTGGTAGGCCCACAGTCCATCCGCACGACGCAGCACGACATCGCCGATATCGCGCTCCGCAAGTTGTTCGAAGCGGCCTTGGATGGCATCGTCGAAACCGATGCAG
>JBDSVN010000134.1:0-11688 GCA_039927175.1 Lysobacteraceae bacterium
GTCCTTGGCCTTCCTTGATGTTGGCGAGAAATTTCTGGAAATCGCCTGGTTCGATCACTCTCTCGATCACAAGTTGTCGATCCGTTCCGGAAGTCACCTGACGGAAATCGGCTGATGTCGCAATTTGGGGGCGAGCCGCCAGAATGGCCATTGCGACGACACTTGCAATCTGCACTTTCATTTCGACATCCAGACAAGAAGAGTCAAGCATTGCAATCACCGGGATGAAGCGTGTCAGGTCTGGCAATAGCAGACAAGCCGGTGGTGTTAGTCACCTATCCTACCGGCAGCCACCTTCTGCAGCAGGAGGAAAGAGCGCATTGCAGCAAGCATTGACCCCATTCCGCGCGTGGCGTCGTTGCAGCATTGCATCCAGCCGATCATGCGTCCTTTCCGATGAAATCACTCCCGAGTTGCGTTCGCATCCTTCAGATCCTTGCGGCAGGTTGGGCCCTGTCCGCCTGCACGAGTTCGAACCTGCGTCCGCAGACTGGCGAGGGCACTCTTGTCGCGAGACAGGCTGTTCCGATGCCAGCGACCGCAAGCCCTTCGTCGGTCGATGTGATCCGCGCTGCATCGGTGGCATCGCCCTATCGGATCACCGAACAGGCTGCCAAGGGGACGATCCGCTATCGGATCGCAATGCGCGACGGCGTTGCGTGGCCATGGCCTGAAACGGGCGAACAGCATGTCGAACTGGATGGCAACACTGTCGTGCTGACGGTCTGCACGACATGCGGCCAGGAAACGCCGCCGACGGCCGTTGCGTTGCAACGCGATCTTCAACCCAATCGATGGGTGGACAATAACGATCACAGCATTCGCATGTTTGCGCGCGACGTGCGTGGCGGCACTCTCGATCGCAGCATGCGCCTGCTTGTGCGTGCGGTGCGGTTGCGCATCAACGGCCCGATCGACTTCGGCCAATACCTGACCTCGCGTGAAGCCTACGACGCTCGCCAAGGCGATTGCACGGAGACTGCGCTGCTGCTTGCGGCTGCCGCAAAGGCCCGCCACATTCCCGTGCGCGTGGTGTTCGGAATGGCGTACGCGAGCCGCTTCCTCGGGCAAAAACGGGTGTTCGGGCCGCACATGTGGGTGCAGGTCTGGAACGGCACGCGCTGGACGAGCTACGACGCCGGGCTTGGCGAATTCGATTCCACCCATATAGCGCTCGCGGTGGGCGATGGAAGTCCCGATGAAGTGTCGCAGGTATTTGCCAAGCTGCAGGACGTGCGGATCGTGAGTGCTGAAGGCGTGCTGCCGGCTCTCGCCGTGGGGCATTGATCAGCTGCGGCGTGGAGCAGGGAATACGTCCGGAAGTATTGGGTTGACAGGATGTTTCCCAACACCCTGTCAACAGATCGTTTTCCAATAGCCAACCAGATTCAGTGGCTGACAGCGACCTGATCGTGCGTCATCGGAAGTGCCGGCGTCGAGGTATCGTCGTCGGTCCATTGCACGTCGCCAGGACGCAGCTGGGCACCGCCGTAGACCAGGACCTTGTTGAGATCCGTCGGGTTGATGGCTTTGCGGATATGCGTGCCGGTCAGAGGAACTTCTTCACGCGTTGCGGGGTGTTGTGGTGTTGGCGCCGAGGTGGTTGGAGCGTCTGCTGCGAATGCTGGACTCGCCACCGACAACATTGTCGCGACAGCGATGGCGGCGGAAGCGGGCATGCAGCGCGATGCAATCTTCGTATATCTGGACATGGTCATCTCCTGGTAGTTCGGCTCGGTTGAGCCAAGTCGATAAGAAACTGGTTCGCGCATCCACAAGATCCCCTTTCCCCAAAGCGGAATCAGGATCCGATGCTGCACAAACCGTGGGTATGAACGACCGTCATCGAAAAAAGGGGTTAAGACTGTTTTTCTCGTTGCAAGACGACCATGACCAAGCATCCGGTCACGCTGTTACCTTTGACGAGAGTTCCAATCCAGTTGCTGCATTGCAAGCCTCACCAGCAGCACTGATACAGCGCTGTATCTGGCGAAGAATGGTGGACTCAATCGGGTGGAGTTGGTTCTCCGACGGCGAGTGCAAGCTTCAACGAAAAAACGCCCCGGAATCCGGGGCGTTTCTGTTCTTGGCGCTGGAGCGAAACTTCAGTCGTTGCGCGGAACATCCACCTTGCCGGCGACGGCAAGATGATCGACCTCGCCGCTGCCGACATGCGCAACATGCAGGTCGCGGGCGACGCCATTGACGCGCAAGTCGCCGGAACCGATGGATTGCACATCGACATTGCCACCGACAGCGCGCAGGTCGGCATCGCCGGAGCCGATCCTTCCGATCGACAGGTTGCCGCGCACCAGGTTGGCGGTGAAATCGCCGGATCCGATGGATGTGACATGAGTTTCGCCGACGTCATGCGCCTTGATGTCGCCAGAGCCGACGTGTGCACCGAACCTGCCGCGCACACTGTTGACATCAAGATCACCTGAGCCAACGCCAGCATTGAGTTGCGCAACATTCGACACGAAGGCATCCCCCGAGCCGACATCAAGCTCGACAGCGACGGTGTCCGGAATGTCCATTTGCAGATCGAGATAAGCGTAGGACGAGCCGAAGAAACTGAAGAAGTTCATGCCATGACTTTCGGCCGGACTGACAATCAGGCGGTCGCCGTCGCGATGCTGGGTGATCTGCAATTCGGCAAGGCGATCGGTTGAACTCGCGCAGGCACGGCCGTGGATTTTCGAGACGCCCGACGTGGTGCCATTGAGATGCAGCGTGTGGTGGCCGATGTCGATGACGACGGTATGGATGCCGGTCATGTCGAGCGCTGCGTTGCGTGGGGCTTCGAAACGGCATTGATCGGCGAGCGCCAGCGACGGGATAAGCAGTAATGCGCAGGTCAAAAGTTTCAGCATGTCACGATCCTCTTGGTCGAATGGTTGGCAACTGGAGGGATGGATGCGTCGAGTGGCGAACCGGTTGCAATGACTTGTGGCAGGGTCGGTCAGCGCTTGATGACGCGATCGTGCGAACGGCAATCATCCACCTCTTGCTTCTCGATGTTTGCGTAAGGCTTGAACGCCGGCAGGCTGGCAGCGATGGCGTCCTGCGTTGTTCGCAGAGCAACGACGTCATTGCAGATCACCATTGCCTTGGATTCGATTTCCTTGGCGTGTGCATCGATCTTCGGGCCGATGCTGTCCGGGTCGCCATGCGCAAGTCCTGACGCAACCGCGCCGATCGCATGGCCGGCCATCGCTGCGCCAGCCTTGCCGGTTTCGATGCCGGCCTGACGGATCGCAACCACGTCGCCGTAATATTTTTTCAGGAGATCGCGTTGTTCGGGTGTCACAGCGACCGATTTATTGTCGATGCTTAGATCGCCGGCAGGGGTGATGACGGCATTCGGTGCTCCTTGCGCATGCGCGGTGAGCGTGCCGTTGCGCAAGGTCAGGTGGTGCAATCCGGCGGAACCGCTGCCGATGATTGTTTCGCCATCGCAACCGGCGAGCAATGCGACTAGTGCAATTGCGGCGGTGCAGGTCAGGGTGTGCAGGACTTTCATGGAATGATCCTCGTGAATTTCGAGTACGACATTTTGATTCGGATGCGCTCTGCTGTTGGCAAATCGTGCCGCTAAGTTCGGCATCTGACCGCCAAGATGGCGGGAATGCCGAAATGTGACCGCCACGGATGGCGGGAATGCTGGAAACGCAGGAGCCGTTTCCAGCCAGGAGCAATTTTCGGCCTGCCTTCAGCCTGATTCTGGATACGATCTGCCACCGGCAGATCGTAAACAATCCAGGCTGCTGCTAAGTTCGACATCCGTGTCTCACTAAGCAGCCCGGCCCTTCGCTTTGACCGCCATGGATGGCGGGAATGCCGAAAAAGTCAGGAGCATTTTTCGGCCTGCTACGGGCCTTCAGCGAACTACGAGAGTCCACTGGACTCTCGTGAACAGTTCGCTTCAGCCCTCATCCCGCCAGCGGCGCATGCGGATTGCGACATACAGCATCGCTGCGCCGATGGCCACGCCAATCCAGAGGTCGGCTGTGCCAAGAACCTGCCACGACTGCATCATCACGGTTCCCATGCCGTCCGCATTGCGACTGACGTCCATGCCATTTGCGGAATGAATGATCGACGTTGCCATCCCATGCATCGGGTGGTGCGCAAACCATGAGCCGGGGACGATGCTGAGCAGGCCGCGACCGACAATGAAATGCCAGAACCAGCCGATGTTCCAACCGAGTCCGAACATCATATTGAACCAGGTCAACAGGATGCCCGACAGCACCGGTACGCCCACTGCCCACAGGAACGGTTTGGTACGAGCCCATGCCGAGACCATCATCAGCCAACCGATCGTCGGCAAAGCCCACAAGGCATAGACGGGCAACATCGCAACGACTTCGAGCGGCGACAGATACAGATCCGGTGTTGCCAGCAATGGCCCGATGATATGCAAGCCGAGCGCAGCAGCGCCGATACCGATCACGATCAAGGACAACATCGAAACGATGATGGAAAGCACGATGGTGATCAGGGGAGCGACGATCAGCGCCATCGCGACTTTCGACAGCACGGTTGCGCTGTCCGATATCGGTAGCGATTTCCAGAACAGCACGCTGCGGTCCTTGCGGTCATCGAACAAGGCACCCAGGCAGAAGAAGAACACGACAAAGCCGAGTGTCACGAACAATGGCGCAGCAAGGCCGACATAGCCTGAGGCCAATCCGTGGACGAAGTCGCTTTGCTCTGCCGCCGTCATCGTGCCCGACAGGTTGGTTACGCCGTTGTCGTTGATCGTTGTGACGCTGTTGCCGTTGATGCGGAAGCCCTGGTGATGGCTGGCCACGATTCCGGTGGCGATGGTCGCGGTCAGAAACAACACCATGATCGCGCCGACCCAGATCGGCGCCCAGAAAAACCCGCCCTTGTGTTCCCAGAATTCGCGTTTGACCAGCCATTTCATGCTGTTTGTGCGTGGGGTGCTCATGCGTAGGTTCCTTTCATGGTCGCGACGAACAGATCGGCGATGCCGACGTTGCGGGTTTCGCCCAGCGTCGCGAGTTGCATGCGCGGCACGCCGTCGAACAGCATGATCGACTTGCCGAATACCTGGCGCTCGTCGATCGGGTTCAGCGCCTTGGCCGCGTCGGTCTTGTCGGCTGGCACCATTACTTCGATGAAGCGTTCTCCGATTTCATCCATCGTCGCAGACAAGGTGATCTTGCCGTCGCGGATGAACATCAGGTCGGACAGGATGTGTTCGATTTCCTCGACCTGGTGGGTGGTGACGATGATCGTTTTCTCTTCATCGAAATAGTCTTCCAGCAGGTTCTGGTAGAACTGCTTGCGAAACAGGATGTCGAGGCCGAGCGTGGGTTCGTCGAGCACCAGCAGCTTGGCGTCGATCGCCATCACCAGGGCGAGGTGCAATTGCACGATCATGCCCTTGGACATCTGCTTGACCTTCATCGAAGGCGTCAACTTGGTGTGAGTGAGATAACGCTCGGCCTTGGCGCGGTCGAACTTCGGATGCACGCCGGCGACGAAATCCACCGCGTCGCGCACGCGCAGCCAGCGCGGCAGGATCGCCACATCGGCGATGAAGCAGACCTGTTCCATCAGCGCGTCACGTTGGGTGCGCGGATCCATGCCCAGCACCTTCAGCTCGCCTTCGAATGGAACCAGGCCCAGCACCGCTTTGAGCGTGGTGGTCTTGCCCGAACCATTCGGGCCGATCAGGCCAATGATGCGGCCGGCGGGAATCTCGAAGCTGATGTTGTCCACGGCCAGTTGCTTGCCGTAGCGTTTGGTCAGTCCCTTCGCGGAAATCACGGCGCTCACGATTGTTTCTCCTGCGTGGATGCGCGTTTGAGCAGGTCATCGACACTCAAGCCCAGGCGCTGGATGCGCTCGACCATGGCCGGCCATTCTTCGCGCAGGAAACGCTCGCGTTCGGAAGCGAGCAGCTTCGCGTTCGCACCTTCGGTCACGTACATGCCAAGTCCCCTTCGTTTTTCAACTAGTGTTTCGTCGGCGAGCTCTTGATAGGCGCGCGAGACGGTGATCGGATTCAGTTGGTAATCGGCCGCAATCTGGCGCACCGAGGGCAGCACGTCGCCGGGCTTCAGCTGGCCTTCGAGCATCATCACCACGATGCGCTCCTTGAGTTGCCGATAAATTGGCGCGTTGTCGTTCCAGGTCACGGTCATGTCAGTCGGCCCGACGCTGCGGCAGCTTCAGGGAAAACGAGAAGTAGGGCATCGCCAGACTCATGTGGTTGGCAGGGCGGACGCTCATGGCATGGGCCGTGATCGCATCTTGCAAATCGGCATCGACGATCGTTGCCTGCAGGTCCATGGACGGCTGCGATTGCGCGGGTGTCGGGATCGGCTGACCGAACATCACGCCGGTAGTAGCGAACAGCGACGCGGCGATCAGCGCGATCAGCGTGTTCCGGGTCTTGCTGTACATGACGCACTCCTCGTGGGTGAGTTATGGGTTAGGTGTTGTAGTGAACTATAACACCATAAATTACCTTGTCAACAACCAATCCCACTATTTGGACCCAACTAAAGACATAGGCGGCGTGCCTCGGGAGTCCGATGGCATCGGCTAGTCGAAAACGAGTCGACAGGATGGGAAAACCCTGGCGAAGCCACGATCAATCACTGCGGGAACCTGAAGCATGCATCGTGGTCAACTCTGTTCGCCATTGCCGCAGGCCACTTTCGCCGCGACAATAGCCTCTTGCGCGACCATGCCTTAGTCCACGCATCCATCCCACATTCCCCGATTGGAGCCATCCATGCAGTTTCATCCGCGTCTTGCCGCGCCTGTTGCCGTTGCAGTACTCGCAGTTGCTTTCGCCACCACGACCGCGTTCGCAGCCGCAGCGCAGCCACAGTTGAAAACCGAGAAGGACAAGGTCAGCTACGCCATCGGCATGCAGATGGCCGCGCAGTTGCAGGAAATCAAAGGTGACGTGGATTCGGTCGTCATTGCACGTGCGATCGCGACCGGACTGGCTGGTGGGAAGTCGCTGATGACGGTTCCAGAAGCGCAAGCTACCTTGAAGCAGTTCAGCCAGGATCTGCGGGCGCGCCAAAGTGCAGAGGCGCAGAAAGTGGGGCAGGCCAATCTGGCCGAAGGTGCTGCATTCCTTGCCGCGAACGCGAAGAAGCCGGGCGTCAAGACCACGCCAAGCGGCCTGCAATACCAGGTGTTGCATGCCGGTACCGGACCAAAGCCTAAAGCAACCGATTCGGTGAAGGTCAATTATGTCGGCAGTTCGTTGGACGGCAAGATCTTCGACAGCTCGGCCACGCATGGCGGCCCAGCGGTATTCACGGTCAATGGCGTGATTCCTGGCTGGACTGAAGGCCTGCAATTGATGGGCGTTGGCAGCAAGTATGTCTTCTGGATTCCCGGCAACCTCGGCTATGGCGCGCAGGGTTCTGGACCAGCGATCGGCCCGAATGCCACATTGAAGTTTGAAGTGGAACTGGTATCGATCGGCGCGAAGTAAACGCTCCGTATTTTTATCGTGTCATGTCGCTTCCATCCTGCGATGCCAGGATGGAAGCCTGATTGCCGGAGAGTGCGATGCGCGTCACCCTGTTTGGAACCGGATACGTCGGCCTGGTGACCGGCACTTGCCTGGCCGAAGTCGGCAACGACGTGATCTGCGTGGACATCGACCAAGCCAAGATCGACGGACTGCGTCGTGGCGTGTTGCCGATCTATGAGCCTGGCCTTGAAGAGATGGTCGCCGCCAACCAGTCGGCTGGCAGGTTGCGTTTCAGTACCGATGCGGCTGAAGGCGTCGCGCATGGTGATGTACTGTTCATCGCCGTCGGCACGCCTCCAGACGAAGACGGCAGCGCCGACTTGCGCTACGTGCTTGAGGTTGCGCGCACGATCGGCAAATTCCTGGATCGGCCCGCGGTCGTGGTCGACAAATCCACGGTGCCGGTCGGAACCGGAGACCGTGTGCATGAGGCCATCGCCGAACAACTTGCGGCGCGTGGCGCGACGGTCAAGTTCGACGTGGTTTCGAATCCCGAATTCCTGAAGGAGGGCGATGCGGTCAAGGACTGCATGCGCCCGGATCGCATCGTCATCGGCACCGATTCAGCGCACGCGATCGAGCAGATGAAGCGCCTGTATTCGCCGTTCAACCGCAACCACGAACGCATCGTGACGATGGATATGCGCTCGGCAGAGCTCACCAAGTACGCAGCGAACGCAATGCTCGCAACCAAGATTTCCTTCATGAACGAGATGGCGAACATCGCCGAGCGCGTGGGTGCCGACATCGAGATGGTGCGCCATGGCATCGGTTCGGACCCACGCATCGGCTACGCCTTCATCTATCCGGGCGCAGGTTATGGCGGTTCGTGCTTCCCGAAGGACGTGCAAGCACTGGGCCGCATCGCGAAGCAGCACGGCTACGATGCAAAACTGCTTGACGCCGTGGAAGCGGTGAACCGCGTGCAGAAATCGAAACTCTTCGAACTCGTGCATCGTCATTTCAACGGTGAGTTGAAAGGCAAGCGATTCGCAGTTTGGGGCCTCGCGTTCAAGCCCAATACCGACGACATGCGCGAAGCATCCAGCCGTACCTTGCTCGCCCAGCTTTGGGAAGCTGGCGCATCGGTGCGCGCCTACGATCCGGAAGCGATGGACGAAACGCGGCGCATCTTCGGCGAGCGCGACGATCTGGTCTTGTGTTCGACGCCTGCAGATGCACTGGATGGTGTCGATGCGCTGATCGTGGTCACCGAATGGAAGGCGTTCTGGAGTCCGAATTTTTCCGAGCTCGCATCGAAGTTGCATGCCAAGGCAGTTTTCGACGGCCGCAACATCTATGATCCAGTCGCAGTGGAAGCTGCTGGCCTGGCGTATTACGGAATTGGTCGCGGGCGTTCGGTGCGACAACCGTGAGTGCGGCCTCGAACGAAGCGAACGAACAGTTGGTCGATCTGGAAATGCGGATCGCCTTCATCGAGCGTTCCATGGTCGAGATGAGCGATGCCCTGGCCGAAGCACGCAAGGAGGCATTCCGTGATCGACTCAAGGTTGACCGCGCTCTTGCTGACCTGGGCGAATTGCGCGGGATGATGCCTTCAGACCCGCAGGAAGAACCTCCGCCCCCGCATTACTGATACGTGCAACGGCCGTGCTGATAAGGCGCGATGACACGATCCACCATTGCAACGACCAGGGTCCAGTGATGAGCGATTCCATGAAAGACCTGTTGCTGGGACTTGGTTTCAAGGCGCCACAGCCTGAGCCAAAACCTGTGCGCAACGAGGTATCGCGACCGCATCCTCCGCGTGGCCACGCGCATGCGCGCAAGCCGGCGCCGGAACGGCCGCGCGACAAGCGCGTGGAGCCGGGTGCGCGTGCACATCCGCCGCGTCGCGAACAACCGCAGCGGACGCGCGAAGAAATCGATCTCGCCAAGGCTTACGCCATTCGCGCGCAAAAGGAAAAGGACGAACGCATCGAAGCCGAACGACTGAAGCAGGAAGCAGCACGCATCAAGCGCGAGGCGAAAGCGAAAGTTGCAGAACTGCTGAAGGAAAAGTCACTCAACGCTGCCGACGCCGAACTCACACGCCACTTCGAATACAACGGCAAGATCCGCCGCGTCCACGTCACTGATGTGCAATTGAAATCGCTCAATGTCGGCGAACTCGGCGTCGTCCAACTCGACGGCCGTTATCTGCTCGTCGAGGCGGCGCTTGCGCACGAAGTGCACGCGTTGTTGCCGAACTTGATCGCGCTGCTGGTCGATCCGAACGCGCCCGTCGTCGACGATCCTTATGCCGACCCGCAATACCAGGTGCCTGACGATCTGGTCTGGTGATGTTGACCGGGAGCTGCACCAAGCTTCGCGAATTTCTCAAGGCGCTCGGGCCAGGCGTAACCACCGGCGCGGCTGACGATGATCCGTCCGGGATCGCGACGTATTCGGTAGTCGGCGCACAATTCGGCACGACCTTCCTGTGGGCGTCGTGGTTCACCTGGCCTTTGATGGGCTGCGTACAGCAGATGTGCGCGCGGGTTGGCATGGTGACGGGCATGGGGCTGGCCGGCGCGTTGCGTCAGAAATTTCCGCGCTGGGTGGTCGCGCTGATCGCGGTGTCCCTGCTGATCGCCAACGTCATCAACATTGCATCGGATCTTTCGGGCATGGCCGATGCTGCCCAAATGCTTGGGGCCGGCCAATCACAGGCATGGGTCTGGATTTTCGGGCTCGGCATCTGCATCGCGACGGTGTGGCTGCGTTACCACCAGATTGCGCGTGTACTGAAATGGCTTGCGCTCGCTTTGATCGCGTATGTCGCGACTGCCCTACTGGTGACTTCGGACTGGTCAGCGGTGCTGACGGCTGCTGCGCTACCCACGCTGCCGCAGGGTAGTGCGGCGTGGGCAGCGCTGGTCGCGATTCTTGGAACCACGATCAGCCCTTATCTGTTCTTCTGGCAGGCAGGACAGGAAGTCGAGGAAGAGAAGGCGATGGGCCGGTTGCTGCTGATCAGCCGCAAGGGCGCTACCGATAGCGAGTTGCACGATCGCCGCATCGATATTGGCGTCGGCACTTTTTTCTCGAACATCGTGATGTTCTTCGTCATCCTCACGACCGCGCAAACCCTGCATCTGCATGGCGTGACCTCGATCAGTACGACCCGCGAGGCGGCGGAGGCATTGCGCCCGCTCGCCGGCAACGGGGCCTATCTGCTGTACACGATTGGTCTGGTGGGAACAGGCTTGTTGGCGATCCCGACGCTGGCGGGGTCAGCTGCTTACGCCTTCGCCGAAACCTTTGATTGGGCCTATGGACTCGACGAGAAATTCCACAACGCCATTTCGTTCTATACGGTGTTCATTCTCGCAACGATCGCTGGCGCAGCGCTCGATTTGTTCAATGTCGATCCGATCAAGGCGCTTTACTGGTCGGCGATCGTCAATGGCTTGCTGGCACCGTTTCTGCTGGTGGCATTGTTCCTGGTCGCGACTGACCGGAAAATCATGAATGGCCAGACCAGTTCGCGCATCACGCGCTGGATAGTTGCCATTACCGCACTCGTGATGTTTGGTGCGGCGGTAGGCATGTTCGTTTTCTGACCGACTCGCGCAAGCCTTTGCTTATTCCGGATCGTAATCGAGGTTTGCCGCCATCCAGCGTTCGGCCTGCGCAAGACTCACGCCTTTTCGTTTCGCGTAGTCCTCGATCTGTTCTTTCGACAGTTTGCCGACCACGAAATACTGGCTGCGCGGGTGCGAAAAATAGTAGCCGCTCACCGATGCGGCCGGCGTCATCGCAAAACCGTCGGTCAATACCATGCCGGTGTTTTCGTGGGCCGAGAGCAACGCGAATAGCGTGGTCTTTTCACTGTGGTCGGGGCAGGCGGGATAGCCAGGCGCCGGGCGCACACCACGATAACCTTCATGGATCAATTCGTCGTTCGACAGGTTTTCGTCCGGCACGAAGCCCCACAGGTCGGTGCGCACCACGCGGTGCATGTACTCCGCCAACGCTTCGGCAAAGCGATCAGCAAGCGCCTTGAGCAGGATCGCAGAGTAGTCGTCGAAATCCGCTTCGAAGCGCTCGATATGCGGGCCGATACCCAGCCCGGCGGTCACCGCGAATGCACCGATCCAGTCCTGCACGCCCGTACTTTTCGGAGCGATGAAATCGGCCAGGCAAAA
>JBDSVN010000135.1:0-4611 GCA_039927175.1 Lysobacteraceae bacterium
CGGTGGCTGACGCACGTAGGTGGAATCGGCAACCCACTTGAATGCATTGCCCTCAGGCACCTGCAGGGCGCGCCAGTTGCTGTCACCGGCAAACACGTCGGCGTAACCCTTGGCGAACACGTCAGCCTTGAGGCAAACATCGATGACATCCTGGATCTCGTGCGCCGACGGCCAGATGTCCTTGAGGTAAACCGGATTGCCGTCGCTGCCGATACCGAGGGAATCCTTCAACAGGTTGGTGTGCATCGTCCCGGTCAATGCGTAAGCCACCACCAGCATCGGCGACATCAGGAAATTCATCTGCGTTTGCGGATGGATGCGGCCCTCGAAGTTGCGATTGCCGGAGAGTACCGACGACACGTTGAGTTTGTGCGCATCCACGGCGGCAGCCACTTCGGGAATCAGCGGGCCGGAATTGCCGATGCAGGTGGTGCAGCCGTAGCCGACCAGATTGAAGCCGAGTTGATCCAGAAACGGGGTGAGCCCGGCGCGCTCGTAGTAATCGGTGACCACGCGCGAGCCCGGCGCCAGCGAGGTCTTGACCCACGGCTTGCGGGCCAGACCTTTTTCGACCGCGCGGCGAGCCAGCAAGCCGGCACCGATCATCACCGATGGGTTGGAAGTATTGGTACATGAAGTGATCGCTGCGATCACCACATGGCCGTTGTCGAGGTGGGTGTGACTGCCATCGGCCAAGGTGATTTCAACTGTGGCGTGCGGCCAGTCGTGGCCGACGTCGGAGTGACCGGGAACTCGGGGCGCGGCGTTAGGACGGTCTGCCGCAATCGACACCGGGTCGCTGGCCGGAAACGATTCGTCGATCCCTTCGTCGAGGCCGCGCAACATCGCTTTCTCGAAGGGGTGGCCGACGAGCAGGGCACCGACGGCGCTGGGCGCCATGCGCACCGGGATGCGGTCTTGCGGGCGCTTGGGGCCGGCGATGGAGGGTTCCAGCGTGCCGAGGTCGAGTTCAAGGGTTTGCGAGTATTCGGGTTCGTTGTCGGGGTCGTGCCACAGGCCCTGCGCTTTCGCATAGGCCTCGACCAGACGGATCTGGTGTTCGGATCGCCCGGTCAGACGCAGGTAGGAAAGCGTCTCGTCGTCGATCGGGAAGATTGCGCAGGTGGCGCCGTATTCCGGGCTCATGTTGCCGAGCGTCGCGCGGTTGGCCAGCGGTATGCGCGCCACGCCAGGCCCGTAGAAATCGACGAACTTGCCGACCACGCCAGTGCGCCGCAGCAGTTCGGCGACGGTGAGCACCAGATCGGTGGCGGTGGTGCCGGGTGGGAAGTCGCCAGTCAGCTTGAGGCCGATCACTTGCGGGATCAGCATGCTCATCGGCTGCCCCAGCATCGCCGCTTCGGCCTCGATGCCGCCGACGCCCCAGCCGAGCACGCCCAGGCCGTTGACCATCGGCGTGTGCGAGTCGGTGCCGACCAAGGTGTCCGGATAGGCGTGCATGCCATTTGCCCCTTCGCGGGTGAACACCACGCGGGAGAGATATTCCAGATTGACCTGATGGCAGATGCCGGTGTCCGGCGGCACCACCTTGAAGTTGTCGAACGCCTGTTGCGCCCAGCGCAGCAACTGGTAGCGCTCGACGTTGCGCTGGAACTCCAGTTCGGCGTTGATCGCAAACGCATCCGGCCGACCGAATACGTCGGCGATGACCGAATGGTCGATGACCAGTTCGCTCGGCACCAGCGGATTGATCCGCTGCGGGTCGCCGCCGAGCGCGATGATCGCATCGCGCATCGCCACCAGATCGACTACGCAAGGCACGCCGGTGAAATCCTGCATCAGCACGCGCGCTGGCGTGTACTGGATTTCTGGTTGCTGGGTGGATTGGGGATTCCAATCGGCCAGAGCTTGCACTTGTGCAGTTGTGACCAGATGTCCGTCTTCGTTGCGCAACAGGTTTTCCAGCAACACCTTGAGGCTGTAAGGCAACCGGTGCGCGGTCTTGATGCGGTCGAGCCGATGGATCGTGTAGGACTTGTCGTCGACCTTCAATTGATCGCGAGCACCGAAACTGTTCGATTGCATGTGAATCTCCTTCGCTGTGTGCATCCGGATTCGAGTTGTCGAAGCCGGCATTCGGCACAAGGCCATTGACCGGATTGCAAGGAATCCGATCGCCATCAGTTGGGTGTTGGAAAACACCCCACCATCGCGATCCCTTGATGGATCGCACGCGAATCGATCATGCAGCGGATTGATTCGCGGAACCCGTGAAGCAGTCTTGCTGCGCCGGGGATTTGAAAAAAGTTCGGAAGCGGTTTTCCAAAAACCCTGTCAAGTCGGGCGTCGTAAGACGTCGCCGGCAATGGCAAACGGATAGTCGCTAGCGATCAGAGCAAACCTCGCATCGAAACCTGCATCGAGGATACTCGTTGTTCCAGTCAGTGGCATTACCGGGTCCTCGTGTGAAACCGGTTGAATCCATGATCGATCCGTTTGTCGTACGACGCATGATGAAGTGCCATGGGTTGAAACTGCCTCACGGCAGACGACTCTCAGCAAAAAAAATGTCGGTGCGATAGCGCGCAAGACGCACGCTCTTTGGATTTCCGGTTTCCACATCAGGTGGGTATTTCAAGCAATCCTGGTTCCGACAAACCCAATCAGCGTTTCGAAACGTGGCCGTTGCCCACTATGCGCCAGCGCCAGGGAAGATCCTTCCCATGGCTGATCCCGATCCGCGTGTCCGCGAGCGGATCCTGAGGCGGCATCATGCCGTCGCTGACAATCGTGAAGCCGTCCTGTGCCGCAACCAGATCGATTCCGTTCTGGGCACCGGTAATCCCCATGGCTTGGGTAAGCTTTCCCGGACCACTGCAAAGATCACGGTCTCGACGAGCGCGTGGACGCGCGAGACGCATCTTTTCAAGATCGGTCAGAGGCTCGAGTGCCCGGAGCAACACGCCGGACCCTTCGCCTTCGTCACCACACACGGCGTTGCAACACCAATGAATGCCATACGTGAAATAGACGTACATGAACCCGGCGGGGCCGAACATGGTCGCATTGCGTTTCGTCTTGCCACGGAAGGTATGCGCGGCCGGGTCGATCGAACCGCAATAAGCCTCCACCTCGACAATTCTGCCGCTTCGACCGTCGCAGGACACGAGGACTTTGTTCAGCAGTTCGGGGGCGACACAGCGCGCATCCCGCTGGTAGAACGAGCGTGGCAACACGCTGCCATGGAACCAGTGAGGCCGTGTTCCTGGCGAGGCATCAGTTGGAGTTTCGACGTCCATCTCTGGATTTAATACGTCCATTTCGCGCGGACTCTCATTCGTTCGACCCGTAGGTCAGCTTGCCGTCCACGATGCGTGCCGGAGCGGTCCACGGATGTTCGATCACGCTGTCCGGCCCCATGATATGCATCACCCGCACACCACGTGCTTTCAGAGTATCGGCGATCATTGAACGGTGACACCGCCACCAGACAGCCTCGGCGCACATGATGGTTGTGCGCGTGTCTTGCGCCAACCCGAGCAATTCATCCAGCCCGGCAGCAAAGCCATCGGTTTGCATGTAGTCGGCGTAACCACGAAACGACGCATTGCGCCATGCCGTATTGACCGAGTCCGCGCGAACCTTGCGACGTCCGCCCAGTGCGTGGATCCACCTATAATGCAGTCCGTGTCGAACCAGTGATTCAGACAATGCTGCCTGTCCAAATTGTGGACAGTAGCGCGAGCTGGGGTAGCTGCGCACGTCGGCGAGCGTCTGAGTGCCGTACTCGTCGAGCAACCCGAGAAATTCATCGAGCGGACGCGTCGAATGACCAATCGTCCAAACGGTCAATTCGGCTGTCACGTTCGCTGCCGTTGCTTGGGCGAGCGTCCGCCGGAACGACGCATTGTGCCGGGAATCATCGTCACTTGATCTTGTGCAGCGCAGCGCCCTTGTGCGCGGCGACATGATCGGTGGTGTCACTCTTGATTTCGTACTGCGGATCGTCAGCATCCGCATGGTGGGTGTGACCCTTGTAATCGAAGTCACGGGTGTGGACCTTGATGATCTTGCCCCGGACCGGGCCGGCCTCGGAATTCCAACCAACTTGGTCGCCCGTTTTGAAATGTTTGGTCATGATGATTCCTTGTCCAAGAACATGATGTTCACGCCAAGAGCGTCTTGGCCCGTTTGCAGACGTTGTCGACGGTGAAGCCAAAGTTGTGCAACAAGACCGCTGCCGGAGCCGATGCGCCGAAGTGCTCCACACCGAGCATGTCGCCACGCGTGCCGACATAGCGGCACCAGCCTTGCGACACACCCAACTCAACCGCCAGTCGTGCCGTCACATCAGGCGGCAGAATCGCGTCGCGGTAGCTTTGCGGCTGCGCATCAAACAACTCCCAACTCGGCATCGAAACACAGCGCACCGCAATGCCTTCCGCTTGCAGGCGCTGCGCGGCTTCCACAATCAGGCCAACTTCCGAACCGGTGCCGATCAAAACGAGCTGCGGCTTGCCGTCCGGCGCATCGCTCAATATGTACGCGCCTTTGCGAAGGTCATCAGCGCTGGCGAAGCAGGTGCGATCCAGGGTGGCTACATCCTGCCGCGTCAGCACCAGCGCAATCGGTCGATCGCGCGTTTCCACC
>JBDSVN010000136.1:0-7297 GCA_039927175.1 Lysobacteraceae bacterium
CCATCGGCGAGCCCGGAATGCAGCGCGTGCACCGGAACCCCGAGTTGGGCGCGGAAACGTCGCAGCGTTTGCGGCGTCAGGCCGATCTCGGGCACCAGTACCAATGCCTGCTTGTCGCGTGCGAGGCAATCGGCGATCGCTTCGAGATACACCTCGGTCTTGCCGCTGCCGGTGACGCCTTCAAGTAGCAAGGGCTGAAAGCGATCACGCGCGGCGAGGATCGCGTCAGCGGCCTCACGCTGGGCTGGATTGAGTGTGTGGCCGGTCGTTGCTGGAGTGGACGCATGCATGCGCGGGACGGCAACACGTTCCGCATAGCCGCGTTTGTGCAACGCCTTCGCTGCCGCACGCCAGCCTTCAAAATCGGCATCCAGGGAGTCTTCGTCGAGTGGTGATGTCGTGATGCGTTCGGCCAGCCGGCGCGTGCTGGTGTTCTTGCGCAAGCCGATCAGGCCGCTATGCCCGGCTTCGGTCAACAACCATCCGTAGGCGCAAGTTTCCGGCAATGGGTCGCCGCGCCGTAATGCCGTCGGCAGTGCGGTCGCGATCACCTCGCCGAGTGGCGCGTGGTAATAACGCGCGGCCCAGCGCAAGGTCGCCAGCAATTCGCCGTGCAGGAGCGGCTCGTGGTCGAGGAGTGCAAGCGCACGTTTGAGTTCGCGCTCGGCGAGAGCGGGCGCATCAGCATCGGGCACGCCGACCTCGTCGATGAAGCCGACCATCTCCCGGTTGCCGAACGGCACGCGCACGCGGCATCCGATCAGCGAAGCATCGCCAACATGGCTAATCGGCGGCAGATAATCGAAGTGACGCGGCAGCGGCAGCGGCAAGACAACACTCAGTGCCGTTTCGTTAGGTCGCGATGGCATGGAGGCAGTCTAGCAACGCGCCTGATCGACGTTCGCACGATGTTGCAGAGCGACGGGATTCCTGCGCGACGTACATAATATGGAAGTTAACGACACTAACTCGGAAGGCATGTATGAATCGGCCGCAACTTGCTGGCCGTGTTGAGGAATATTCCTTATCCACACAATCTGTGGATAAGTCTGTGGACGGGAAGCGCATGCGAATTGCGCAGGCCAGCGATATTGGCGCTTCGCGCGGTTTGGCGGGTTTTTCACCAGATCGCCATAGTCCTGACAAATCAAGTGCTTGGCCATGCCATCACGCTAAAGAGTGCGCTGATCAGCGGTCATGACGGCTGTGATGACGGTAATCGGGTTGCTGTGCACAAGCGCAAATGCCGAAAGCCTTGCCCTGTCTTGCGGAGCGTGAAAATTTCGTCTGTCAAGCGTTCTGGTCAGCGTGCGTGAGAGTGGATTCGAGCCCGCGGCAGGTAGAATCCGGCGTCACCATTGCAGGACGTGGACTGTCGCATGATCGCTGCTCGATGGAGCTTCACCGCATGATGCCTGCTCGATGAGTGCTGTGGTGCCGACCGAACAGGGCGCGGGCGCACTTACGGCATTCCTGCGTGGCATCGAGCGGCGCGGTCGCGTGTTGGCGGAAGCGCAATGCGGTGATCCAGAACGTGCGCAAACCGCGATCGCGATGGCATCGGCAGCGTTCCGGAAGGATGCTCCGAACTTGCCGCTGATGCAGTGGCCGTCGCATTTCTGGCAACTCCTGCTCGCGCAACCCGCATTGCGCATCGATATTTCCGCGCACGACAACGTGCTCGCACAACTCAGTCCCGGTCCGCGCGCTGCATTGTTGTTGCGCCTGGTCGCGGGACTCGACCAGGAGCATGGCGCCGAAGTCCTGCGCGTTTCGCCGGAAGCCTATCGGCACGCCCTGTATCGCGCGTTGAAGACACTGCATGACCAGGGCATCGACGATGCACGGTTACGCGACTTGCGAGCGCACTTGCAGCAGTGCGTCAAGCAGGCTCCGGAAGCCGTGCAACAGACGCTACATGCCAGCGGTGTTGCGGGGAGCATCGCGGCAACGATGCCGCATGTGCGTCGTTGGCAACGCTCCGCGCTGATCGGATTGCTGGCGATTCTGCTGGCAGCATTGGCCGCTTCGTTTTTCTGGCAGCCGGCATTCCTGCGCTCCGCGTCGTCCATGGCGGACAACGTCGCGTCACCGTCCTCGTCCACGCAGTCCCCAGCGTTGCCGACAACGGCGTCGGTGATGTCCGATCCGGATTTCGATCTGCTCGACGATCCCGACGGCGAGCGCATCGCACGCGATCTCGACCTGTTGTCGTGGTATGCGGCTGGCGCGGACACGGGCGCGCCAGTCGATCGCGGCACTGCGCCGTTGCCGGAAAGCGCGACGCCGGAAACCAGCGCGCCGGAGACCGAAGCGACGCCGCAGGAGGGCCACGATGCGCCATAGCATGCGAATGTTGGGCATCGCCTGCCTGTTGTGGCTGGTGCAAATGCCGCTGCATGCGGACAACAGCGACTGGTCCGCGCTCGACGCTGGCACGCGCAGCCTCCTTGCAACATGGAGTGGTTCCTGGAGCACACTCGACGTGGCCAGCCGCACGCAATTGCTGGCCAATGCAAAACGCTGGCAGGAGATGGATGCGAATGCGCGCAATGGATTCCTGCAACGCAGCCTGGCATGGCAGGCATTGCCGCCGCTCGAACGCGCTCGCCGGCGTGCGCGTTATGCCGCGTGGCGCGCGTTGGCGCCGGCTGTCCAGTCGCAATTGCGCGCTGCAGCTACACGCTTCGCTGCATTGCCTGCCGCGCAGCAGGCGGGATTGCATGCGCGTTTTGCAGTCCTCGATAGCGACCAGCAACAGGCATGGTTGCTCGGACCGAGCATGGGCGGATGGATCGGGCAGGCACGCACCCTGTTTGCCTATGTGCCGGAGAACGAGCGCGATGCAACCTTGCACATGCTCGAATCACTGTCGCCAGACGCGCGTTCCGTGCTGTTCGCGCGCGCAGCCAAGCTGGCCAATACGCCCAGGGAACAACTGCGCAAGCAACTGCTGGATGCCGATCCGGCGCAGCGCGAAACGTTGTTGCACCAGGGCACATCGCGCTAGGCCAGCGGCAGCAAGATCCTGCGTTCGGCCATGCTGCGTCGTTGATGTCGCGGCGCGCTTGGAGAAGTCAGCGAATGGGTCACAACCAAACGAGTTTCACCACCAGGCTGGCCGCTGCGCCAAGGCTCAACAGCACGAGGTAAACAGTTGCAAGCGCGAAATACTTGATCAAGGTCATGCTCCAGCCCTGCCTGTAGACACGCTTCTGCATCAGCAGTAAATACAGCGGCATCCACACGATCAATACGACTTTCACTGCCTGCAGCGGTGTGTTCAACCATGGCGATGGCGTCACTCCCGCGAGACCGTTCAGCACCAGCGCCAGCAGCAATGCGAAGCAGAGGAACGCGTGACTGTGCAAGGCAACGATGAAGTGCTCCATGTACAGCCGTCGCTTGAACAGATACGCGATCTTGAGCAGCATCGCGAACAGCGGCAGCAGCAGGAACAAGGTTGATGGCACTGCGCTCATCCATGCATCGAACAGCAGTTTCGGGTTGTGCTGGATGCGCGCGAGGTTGCCTTGCGTTTGTCCGGCGAGTTGGTTGAACCAGCGGTTCGTGAAAGCAGGCAATCTGGAGAAATTGATTGGATTGGTCACCGGATCCCAGGGTTTGCCATCGCTGCCGAAGGTGAGCCTGGGTTGATCTTCTGGTGGTGGCTTGCCTTCTGCCTGCGCGGTTTTGAGTTGGGCGATGCGCTGATCGGCTTTCCTGGTGATTGCGAGTTCTGCAGCGGATAGATCATTACTTGCGCCCGGAATTCCGATGACCACTTTCTTGTTTGCCTGGATCGCATGCAGTGCGATATCGCGTTGTGCCTCCACGCCCGCCACCGTCATCGCGCTGCTGATGTCGTCGTCGTTGACCTGGAACGCTTTCGTGTTGCCGGCATCGAACGTCCATTGCGCAACGAAAAACGCGATCACGCTGAGGAAGAAGAACAGGCGCACCGGGCTGACGTAACGCACGCGGCGGCCGGCAAAATACTCGATGCTCAGGTAGCCCGGACGCAGCAATAGCGGCACCACGGTGCGGGTCAATCGTGTGTCGATCTCGAACAGGGTGTCGGCGACGTCGCCAAGCACGCTGGAGAATCGCCGCACCAGACCTTGCACCGGTTGCCCGCAGTGGTAGCAATGTTCGCCGTACAACGGCGTGCCGCAGTTGGCGCAGACCGCGCCGGTTGGCACTGGTGCAGCAGGCGTGGTCGGCGGGCAATCGGTTGCGTCGGTCATGCTGCAACTTCCACGGCAGGCTAAGATGCGCGGATTGTCGACGCTTTGCCTTCCGATGTCGCCTCCGGGCTCCGATCAAATTCCATCCCGCCTCGCGCGCCTGCTGCGCGAGATGCGCGTGAGCTGGCGACTGGCCTTGCCGCTGGTGCTCGGGCAGTTGTCTGCGGTTGCCATGACCACAGTGGACACCATGCTTGCCGGACATTATGGCGACACTGCGCTGGCCGGGGTTGCGGTCGGCGGCGCGATCTGGACGATCGTGTTGTTGATCCTGATCGGGGTGTTGATGGCGGTGCCGGCGTTCGTGGCGCAATACAACGGCGCGAATCGTCGCAATGCGATTGGTCCATTGTTCCGGCAATCCGCGTGGTTGGCGCTGGGGATGGGTCTAGTCCTGTGCACGTTTGCGCGTTGCGGTGGCGTCCTGCTTGCGGCGATGCACGTCGATCCACTGGTGCGGCCGACTGCGCTGGCTTTTCTGGGTGCAATCAGCTGGGGCGCACCAGCGTTTGCGTTGTACCTGGTTTGCCGCTCGGTCAGCGAAGGCATTGCATGGACGGTGCCGACGATGGTGTTCGGAATCGCTGGTCTGTGCGTGCTTGCGCCGCTCGGCTATGCGTTGATGTTCGGCGCATTCGGGTTGCCTGCGCTCGGCGCTGCGGGCCTTGGTTACGCGACCACGATCGTGCTCTGGCTGCAGTTGCTCGGGATCGTGGTGTATCTGGTGCGCTCGCCGCGCTTCACGGACTTGCAGTTGTTCGCGCATCCTGAATTGCCACGCTGGGCGCCGATGCGCGAGTTGTTGCGCGTCGGCCTGCCGATGGGCGTGTCGGTGTTCATGGAGGGCAGTTTGTTTGTCGCGACGTTGCTGGTGATCGGCAGCATGGGCAAGCTGCCGGTTGCCGCCCACCAGATCGCGATCAATGTCGCGAGTTTGTGCTTCATGGTGCCACTGGGCTTGGCGATGGCGACCACGGTGCGCGTCGGCCATGCAGCCGGAGCCGGCGATGCGTCGGCGGTGCGTTGGTCGGCCGGGGCCGGCTATGCGATCGTGCTGATCTCGCAAACCATTTCGGCGGTGCTGATGGTCTTCGGCGGACATGTCATTGCGCGCATCTATACCAACGATCCCGCGATCGCATCGCTGGCCACGACGTTGCTGTTGTTCGCCGCTGCATTCCAGTATCCCGATGGCATCCAGGCCCTGTCGGGCGGTGCTTTGCGTGGCCTGAAAGACACCCGCATGCCGATGTGGATCACCCTGTTTTCATACTGGGTGCTTGGCATGTCGCTGGGCTGGTGGCTCGGTGTAGGCCGCGGGCTGGGAGCGCAAGGCATGTGGTGCGGCTTGATCCTCGGCCTGTCCGCGGCGGCCTTCCTGCTGGCCTCGCGCTTTTACCGGCTCACCCGCCATGACGATCGGCTGATGGCCGTGGTGGCGCGATCAGCTACCCTATGACGGTCGATTTGGAGAACAAGATGTCCGATGCACAACCGCCGCTGGTCTATCGTTTCTTTCGTGGAATCTGGCGCGGGCTGAATTTCTCGCGGATGCTGGTGTTCAATACGCTGTTCGTGTTCGTGGTCCTGGTGTTCCTCGTGGCGTTGCTTTCCTCCAAACCCGTGATGGGCGATCACACCACTCTGGTGATCGCGCCAGACGCGACGATTGTCGAACAATACAGCGTCGATCCCGGCACCATGGCAGTGGCGCGCGCATTCGGCCAGCACAGCAAGGAAGTGCAGTTGCGCGACCTGTTGCGCGCGCTGGACGCGGCGAAAACCGACAAGCGCATCGACCGCGTGGTGATCCGTCCGGACATGATCGCAGCTGGTGGCATGGCGCAGTTGCGCGAAGTCGCGCGCGCGCTGCACGAAGTGCGCACATCCGGCAAGGAAGTGATCGCCTATGCCGACAACCTCGACCAGATGGGTTACCTGCTCGCCGCAGAAGCCAACACTGTGTATCTGCATCCGTCCGGGAGCCTGATGCTTGAAGGCCTTGGGCGTTATCGCGCGTATTACCGCGAAGGCTTGCAGGACAAGCTCGGCGTGGACGTGCACCTGTTCCGCGTCGGCGAATACAAGTCCGCCGCCGAGCCTTACATCCTCGATGCCGCATCGCCGGAATCCAAGGAAGCCGACCTGTTCTGGATGAACGACCTTTGGCAGCGTTACCTGGCCGATGTCGGCCGCGCACGCGGCATCGATCCGGCCAAGCTCGCCACCGACATCGATAACCTGCCGGCCGGATTGAAAGCGGCCGATGGCGATCTCGCGCAATGGGCACTCAACGAGCATCTCGTGGATGCGCTCAAGACCAGCGACCAGGTCGAGTCGATCCTCGAGAAAAACGGTGCGATGGACGACAAGCTGCACAGCTTCCGCCAGATCGATCTCGATTCCTACCTCGCTCGTTTCGGCCCGGATTTGTCGACGCTCGGTGCAGACAAGGTAGCGGTCGTGGTGGCCGAGGGCGAGATCAGTTCCGGCCAGCAACCGCCGGGCAAGGTCGGTGGCGATTCCACCGCGCAACTGATCGAAAACGCGCGCAACGACGATCACGTCAAGGCGTTGGTGCTGCGCGTGGATTCGCCCGGCGGCGAAGTGTTCCCGTCCGAACAGATCCGCCGTCAGATCGAACTCACCCGCGCGGCGGGCATTCCGGTGGTGGTGTCGATGGGTAATGTCGCGGCATCGGGTGGTTACTGGATCTCGATGAACGCGAACACGATCTACGCTGATCCATCGACGATCAGCGGATCAATCGGCATCTACGGATTGGTGATGAGCGTGCCGCGCGTGCTGGAAAAGATCGGCGTGCACAGCGATGGCGTCGGCACCACACGCTGGGCCGGTGCATTCGATCCGACCCGCGCTCTCGATCCTGCTGTCGGCGAACTGATTCAATCCACCATCAACCACGGCTATGCGCAATTCATCGGCAATGTCGCGCGCGCGCGCGGACGTACGCCGGACCAGATTGATACGATCGCACGCGGTCGCGTCTGGAGTGGCGCGCAGGCGAAAGAGCGTGGCCTCGTGGATGC
>JBDSVN010000137.1:0-4040 GCA_039927175.1 Lysobacteraceae bacterium
GCATTTCGCCCGCGATGACGAAAAAGGTTTCGTCGGTATGCTCGTGGGTGTGCCAGACAAACTCACCTTCAAGCTTGACCAGCTTGAACTGGTAATCGTTCATTTCGGCGATGACACGCGGCGACCAGTGTTCGCTGAAGGTCGCGAGTTTTTGTGTGAGATTGATGGCGTCTTCGGTCATGTGAGTATGGTAATCAACCGTTGCGAATTTCAGCGAAGGTTTCGCGGGCTGCGATGAAGGTCGCAGCGATGTCGTCCTCACTGTGCGCGGAAGAGATGAATCCGGCCTCGAATGCCGATGGCGCGAGATAGACGCCACGCTGGAGCATGCCGTGGAAGAACCGTTTGAACATGGTGACATCGCAAGCAGTTGCCTGCGCATAACTCTCCACTTTCGTCGCACTGAAGAACAGGCCAAACATGCCGCAAACGCGATTGGTGCTGAACGGTACGCCGGCTTCGATGGCGATGGCTTGCAGCGAGTCGGTGAGCAGGTGCGTGCGGCGGTCGAGTTCCTCGTAGAAGCCCGGTTGCTGGATCAGTTCGAGCGTCGCCAACCCCGCAGCCATCGCCACCGGATTGCCGCTGAGTGTGCCGGCCTGGTAGATCGGGCCGCTCGGCGCGATCTGCTGCATCAGGTCGCGACGCCCGCCATACGCGCCGACCGGCATGCCGCCGCCGATGATCTTGCCGAAGGTGGTGAGGTCGGGCGTCACGCCGTATAACGCCTGCGCGCCGCCGAGGGCGACGCGGAAGCCGGTCATCACTTCATCGAAAATCAGCAGCGCGCCGTGTTTGGTGCAGAGTGCGCGCAGGTGCTGCAGATAGCCCTCGCGCGGCAGGATGCAATTCATGTTGCCGGCGATCGGTTCGATGATCAGTGCTGCGATGCTGTCGCCTTGCGCATCGAATAACGCGGTCGCGGCGTCGGCATCGTTGTACGGCAGGGTCAGGGTGAGGTCGGCGAGCGCCTTGGGCACGCCGGGTGAATCGGGTACGCCGAATGTGAGCGCGCCTGAGCCTGCCTTCACCAGAAAACTGTCGCCGTGGCCGTGATAGCAGCCCTCGAATTTCACGATGCGCGTGCGGCCGGTCGCGCCGCGCGCGAGGCGGATCGCCGACAGCGTCGCTTCGGTGCCCGAGTTCACCATCCGCAGCATCTCGACGGATGGAATCAGGCGCGTGATCGTCTCGGCCATCGTCACTTCGAGCGGATTGGGGACGCCAAATGACAAGCCATCGCGCATCACCCGCGCCACTGCATCGAGCACCTGTGGGTGCGCATGGCCGGCGATCATTGGGCCCCAGGATCCGACGTAATCGATGTAGCGTTTGCCTTCGACATCCCAGAGGTAAGCGCCTTGTGCGCGCTGGGCAAAGAATGGCTCGCCGCCCACGGATTTGAATGCACGTACCGGGGAATTGACGCCGCCCGGCATCAATTGCAGAGCGCGATGGAAGAGATCGTGATTGGTCGCTTGCATGGGTTCTGCTTTCTCAGTGAGTATTACCGAATGCTTCGATATAAGCGCGTGCGGAGTGTGCGGGATCTGGCGTGTCCCATAGTCCAGAAATGACGGCAATCAAGTCAGCGCCAGCCTCGCGCAACATTGGCGCATTGTCGGGCTGGATGCCGCCAATCGCCACCAGCGGCAAGCCAAATTGCCGCGCTTCGTGCAGGATCTGCGTGTCCGCAAGCCGTGCATGCGGTTTGGTTGGGCTCGAAAAAAATGTGCCGAATGCGAGATAGTCGGCGCCTTGGGATGCTGCAGTTCGCGAACGTTCGATGCTGGCGTAGCACGAGACGCCAATCAAGGCCTGCTCACCAAGCTCCTTGCGTGCTAGTTGAGGATCACCATCGCACTCGCCAAGATGCACGCCATCGGCCTGCATCGCACGGGCCAGAGCAATGTCGTCATTGACGATCAAGGCCACTCCGTAGGTAAGACACAGCAATTTCAGCCCAAGCGCCTGTTCGAGTCGCACGGTCGCATCGCCGCCCTTGTTGCGGTATTGCATCAACGCGATGCCTTGATCGAGCACCGATTCGGCGCGTTTGAGTAGGCGGCGCGTGTCCGTATCCTCTGGCGTGATGGCATAAAGACCGCGTCGCGGCCATCCATTGCGCATGCTCGCTTCCCCCCGGTTGCGCGAAGTGCGAAAATTGTAGTTTGTGTCGTCAGCGAAGCCACTGCAATGACTGTGCCCGAATCAACCGCTTTCCGCACCTGGATGTGCGTCGTTTGTGGCTTCATCTACGATGAAGCGCAAGGCTGGCCCGACGACGGCATTGCGCCGGGCACGCGTTGGGTCGACGTACCCGACACTTGGGTTTGCCCCGATTGCGGCGTAACCAAAGACGACTTCGAGATGATTGAGGTTTCGCGCTGAGGCGATGCGTTGACTGCGCGGGCAGGATAGCCCACGCGAACGGTGCAGCCGACCCGTAGTGCGAGCGGCAGGATGCCGCGAGTAAACGCATCGCGTGCGAAACCGAAAGCCACGAGCTGAAGCGAGTGGCCAGGTTGCTTGGCGAGTGCAGGACGCGCGAGGTTAGCAACGGTTCGCGCTGACGTGATGCGAACGATTCAGCAGATATCAGTTCAATCGTTGCGCCTTGCCCGTGGCCTCAATCAGCAGTCCACGAATCGCATCAACGTCTGGCGCTTCTGGCTGCACTGCAAGGTAGCGTGCAAGATCATCGCGCGCGCCTGATACATGCCCCAGTTTCAGATACGCAAGGCCGCGATCGCGGATCTCTTCGCCGAGGTTTGGCGCGAGTTTCAGGATGCGATCGGAAGATCTGGCGACGCGCTCCCAGTCATCCTGGTCGACATACAGCGCCTTGAGGTTGCGCAGCATGCGCATCAGGATTGCACGATGGGTTGCTGGGGCAAGGATATGCAGCAATTCCGTGTCGTCGGGAGACTGGCCGCCGAAATGCGAACTGGCCCGGTCGCGCAATTCGTCAGTACTCAACGAACGGCCCTTGTTGAACGGATCCATGACCAGGATGCCATCATCGACAGGCAGGCGAACAAGGAAATGGCCGGGGAATGAAATTCCGTCGAGAGGTACGTCAAGACGCCTCGCGATTTCCATTTGCACGACTGCCAATGAAATCGGAATGCCGAGCTTGCGGTCGAATACATCGTTGAGATAGCTGTTGCGCGGATCACTGTACGCGTCGTTGTTGCCGCCGAATCCGAGTTCTTCGAAAAGATAATGGTTGATGAGCGCTATCCGTGCTGGCGCGGCATCCTGCGCTTGCACTTCCGTGCGCAACGAATCCGCGTAACTCTGTACCAGCGCGTCGTAATGGCCTGCCTGCAACTCTGGATATTCGTCGCGCGCAATCAGCAGCGCGGTGCCAAGCAGCGGCAGCGCGTCGTCGTCCATGCGTGCAAGCGCATCCCAGGCGGGGAGTTCGGCGGTGACGCGATCGGTGCGTATGTTCATGACGGCGATGTGGGTATGCGAAGCATTCCTGTCAAGGAGGTGAAGGAGCGGGAGCGAGAGGAATATGGGGTCCGAACGTCAATCGGTCGCCTTTCTTCACATGCAAGGAGTCGGCAGCGCCTGCATTGAGTTCCAGCACATACACCGCAGGACCTTCGCTGCGATAGGGTGGACATGCATCGCCTAGGGTGCAAGGAGGCGTGCGTTTCGCCACCGAAACCAGTCTGCGGTTCGAATCGAAATAGAAGATATCCAATGCGATCAAGGTGTCTTTCATCCAGTATGCAAGCGGCTCCTCGATGTCATGGATGAACAGCATGCCGTGATTGCTTTCCATGTGGCTGCGAAACATCAGCCCGCGCGCCCGTTGTGCGTCAGTTTGGGCGATCTCCACAATGTAACGATGGCCATGCAAGGCGATCCAGGATGTGGGCAGGGGTACCGATGCTGTGGTCCCGGCATCCTGCGCATGCATCGGCAGTGCCAGCAACGCACTCAGTAACAACAAGAAGATTACGGGCAGACGTGCTGTTTGGGGCATGTTGGTCTCGATAGGTCGGCCTCTTGCGACGTTCTGCCAG
>JBDSVN010000138.1:0-6235 GCA_039927175.1 Lysobacteraceae bacterium
CATGTCGGTTTCGTGATGAAGGGTGGCGTTGTGGTGAAGGACACGCTGGACAACGCGCACTGATAGCTACCGAAAAAAAACCCTTCCGGGTTGGGGAAGGGTTGAGGGAGCGAATCACCGTCGGACGTGCGATCCAACGGGAGGGCGCAAGGCCCGTGCGCAGAAGCCCATTCAAAATCCGGCGCTCGCGTGCCGGACTTCCTAGGTATGGATGCGCCGACCGGCCGAAAGGTTGAAACCGGCCGACGCGTTCACCACACGGATGTTGGGACAGACCTCCGCCCGGAAAGTTCAGCCATCAATGCGCCTGTGCCGGCGCGGGTTTCGCGGTCGGCGCGAACACCAGCGGCGTCATGGGCGGAGCGATTGGTGCGTTCGCGGTCGGGTTGTCCTGGTTCTCGGCCAGCCACAGCATCGAATTGTGGACGCGGGTGTAGCCGCTGGGATGATCGTAGAAAATGATCTCCTCCAGCGGGCCAGGCTGCAGTTTGCGATAAGTCGACAAACGCATCGCCGACATCGCGAATCCATTCGGTTCGCGCGCTGCATTCAGTCCGAATGCGTCTGCCTCGGCTTCGGCCTGGCGGGTGATCGAATTGGTCAGCGGCGTCATCAGCAGGAAGAAGGTCGACAGGATGATCGCCGCCAGCGGCAGCGCGGCTGGATCGTCGCGTTCTCCCAGTTTCAATCGGCTGCCCCAGCGCGCCAGCGACCAGTCCATGAGGCGATGCACGCAGAACAATCCGAGTCCGATCACCAAGCTGAAATAAATCGTCAACCGCAAGCCGTGGTTGAGCACGTAGTGACCCATCTCGTGGCCGAGCACGGCCTTGATTTCAGGCAACGAGGTCTTGTTGACCAGATTGTCGTTGAGGCTGACCTGGGTGGTGTTGAGGAAGCCGGATACATTCGCGCTCACGCGCGTGGTCTGCTTTGACGCGTTGAACCAGACCACATGCTCGGTGGGAATGCGGTTCGCGCGAGCGAGCGACAACACTGCGGCGCGCACCGGGCCGTCCGGCAGCGGTTTGTAGTCGTTGAAGATCGGTGAAAGGAAGACCGGCGCAATCATCGACAAGAACAACATCAGCACGAAACTGCCTGCGGTCGCCCAGATCCACCAGCGCGCGCCCAATCGCCGCACCATCGAATACAAGCTGCTGATCACCAGCGGAGCGATGATCAATCCGACCAGCAGTCCCTTGCCGGAGTCGCCAAGCCATCCCGTCAGGGTCTGGGTGGACAAGAGGTATTGGTGTTCGCGGACGTAATCCGTGTAGTAGCTCCACGGCAACCCGAGCAGGGCTCCGGCCAACAGCCAGATCGCAATATAAATAGCCGTCGACAGCCAACGCCACTTGGTGATTTTCTGCGCGGTGTTGCGTACCCACACCGAGAATCCGCTGACCAGCAGGAACACGGCAACTGCAGTGCCGTACAGGAATCCCCACAACTGCAACCAGTAGCCACCCTCGTAATAATCGTCGGACTGCTTGCGTTGTTCGGGCGACAGCAAATTGAGATACGCCTCGGTCGCCTTGTCCGCATTGAAGTTGGGGCCGGGACGCGCTGCATCCGGAATCTGCAAGCCCGGCGGGAAATCGCGCGTGATCGTTGGCGTCGATGCATGCGCATCGGCTGGAGCGACCTGCGCAAGTCCGCTCGCACAAAGCAGCAGGAACAACAGCACAAGGTTCAAGTTTCGCATTGCGTGAATCCCCCATTGCCGATTGACAATTGATTCGGACCGAAGCGGCGCTCGGTCATCTCGATACCCGTGGAACTTGCCAGCACCAGCGTGCTGCAGCGCGTGCCATAGGTATCGCCCACCACGAACGGCGACGACAGCCGACGCTCGAGTTCAAGCCCAACTCCAGTATCGGGCAATTCGATATCCGCTGCGGGCGCGGCGTCTGCGAGCGCGACGAACAGCGCATCGGTATCGGGCCGCGTGATCGCAGGTTCTGTTCCAGGCTGCAGTTGCAGCCAATCCGATAACGCCTGCTTCGCACGCCGCGCCTTCGGCCAGTCCGTATCAAGACTCGCGTTCGACAACGCATGCACTCCGGGTGCGACAATCTCTGCGTGGAATTGCGGATGGTTGCGGATGCAAAGCAGTGCGTCGCCATCCCACAACAGCAGATTGAATCGTCCGTATTCATGCGCGACCGAGGCGATGCTGGCAGCGAATTCCGCGACGTCCGCGTCCGATGTCGCAAATGATTTCACCAGTTCGCCACGTGATCGCAGCGCGACTTCCGTTGCAAGGCCGACGCGCACATTGGTGATCGCCGCGAGCCGTCGTCGCTTCGACACCAGCAACCAACTGCCGCCGGCACGCAGGTCGATGCCGCCGAACACGTCTGGCGCATCGGCAAGGAATCCAGCAGCCGCCGACGGGCGCGCGTGGAATTCGTCGCGATTGGCGATCAGAACCAGCGGCCAGCGCGGGTGCGCGCACCATGCGAATGCGATCAGGCACATCAGCGCACTTTAGCCGTGCGGCGAACGCTACGATAGGCCATGCGCAAGATCGTCCACATCGACATGGATGCGTTCTACGCGTCGGTCGAACAACGCGATGACCCATCGCTGCGCGGACGCCCGGTCGTCGTGGCATGGCGCGGCGCACGTTCGGTCGTGTGCGCGGCCTCCTACGAAGCGCGCAAATTCGGCGTGCGTTCGGCGATGCCGGCCATGCGCGCCGAACGCCTGTGCCCCGATGCGGTGTTCGTTGCGCCGGATTTCACCCGTTATCGCGCTGCATCAAAACACGTGCGCGAAATCTTCCTGCGGCATACCGATCTGGTCGAACCGCTGTCGCTCGATGAAGCGTATCTGGACGTGACGGTCAACAAGCTCGGCTTCGATTCCGCGACCGCTGTCGCCGAGGCAATCCGCGCATCGATCTTCGAGGAAATCGCACTGACCGCTTCGGCCGGCATCGCGCCGAACAAATTTCTTGCCAAGATCGCATCCGACTGGCGCAAGCCGAACGGCCTGTTCGTGATCCGTCCAAACGCTATCGCCGCATTCCTGCAGCCATTGCCGGTTGGTCGCATTCCAGGTGTCGGCAAGGTGATGGAAGGAAAGCTTGCCGCACTTGGTGTCGTCACGGTTGGCGCATTGCGCCACGTTCCAGTCGCAGAACTCGAACGCCGATTCGGCCGCTATGGCCAACGCCTGCACGAACTCGCGCAGGGCATCGACGCGCGCGCGGTCAATCCCGACCAGCCGACGCAATCGATTTCCACCGAAGACACGTTCACCGCCGATTTGCCGCTTGACGACATCGCACCGCACATTATCCGGCTTGCAGAAAAAACCTGGGTCGCCGCAGCGTGCGAACCGCAACGCATCGGCCGCACCGTGGTGCTGAAACTCAAGACATCCGATTTCCGCATCCTCACCCGCAGCCACACGCCGACGCATCCGCCCTCGAGTGTTGACGAACTCACTGCCATCGCACTCGACTTGCGCGAACGCGTGCAACTTCCGCGCGACACCTTGTTTCGGCTGGTTGGCGTGGGGCTTGCGGGCTTTCGCGATACCGACATGCCGCAACCGGAATTGTTCGATTGAAATTGTTGATTTAACCCATGCACCTAGACGCATGCGTGCTGCCGTTCATCAACCATTGGTCGTATTGACATCCCGTTAAGGTTGCAACGCCCAAGCTGCGCCCACTACATGACGTAGGCAAATCGACGAGGGAATGCACCATGAAAACCATCCAGACAATCACCGCTGCGGCACTGCTTTTCAGCATGGGCATGGCGGTCAGCAGCGAGGTTCTAGCGCGCGAGCATTGCCACGATGTCGTGGTCTATCGCGAACGGACTGTGAAGGATCATGACCGTGTTGCCGGCACCGCGATCGGCGCCGTGGCAGGTGCTGTCATCGGCCATCAGCTGGGCGGAGGCAACGGCAAGACGCTGACGACCGTTGGTGGCGCAGTCGCAGGCGGTTACGCAGGCAACCAGATTCAGAAACACCACCAGCATCGCAAATACCGCACTGTCGAGCGGGTCTGCACGCACGATTGATTGATCAGAGTGGCATTGCGCACGGACAGGACTCCATCGCGCAATGAGCAGCACGCCAAGGGCCGGCAGGGATGCCGGCCCTTGGCGTTTCCGCGCGCTTCCGGATCAGGCCGTGCGCAGGCTCGCGATATCAATCACGAACCGATAGCGTACGTCCGCACGCAACATGCGCTCGTAGGCATCGTTGATCTGGTCCATGCGGATCACCTCGATGTCCGACGCGACGCCATGCACGGCACAGAAATCCAGCATCTCCTGGGTTTCGGCGATGCCGCCGATCAACGAACCGACCAGCTTGCGACGACGCATGATCAATGCGCCGGCAGCGACCGGTGACGGCTGGTCGGGAACGCCGAGCAAGATCATGCAGCCATCCACTTTCAGCAGCGACAGATACGCGTTGTAATCGTGTGGTGCCGACACCGTGTCGATGATGAAATCGAATTGTCCGGCAAGTTTCTTGAAAGTGTCTGCATCGCGTGTCGCAGCGAAGGCATGGGCGCCGAGTGCGAGTGCATCGGAGCGCTTGGATTCGGACGTGCTGAGCACGGTGACGTTTGCGCCAAACGCTACGCCAAACTTCACCGCCATGTGGCCGAGTCCGCCGAGGCCGACCACCGCTAGCCTGTCGCCCGCTTTCACGCCGTAATGGCGCATCGGCGAATAGGTGGTGATGCCGGCGCACAACAGCGGCGCGGCGCGATCGAGCGGAATGCCAGCGGGAATCCGCAGCACATAGTTTTCATCGACGACAACGCACGTCGAATAACCGCCATACGTCGGTGCGCCGTCCTTGTCGCGTGCATTGTAGGTCGCAACCATGCCGTTGTCGCAATACTGCTCCTGACCCGCATGGCATTGCCCGCACGTGCGGCAGGAATCGACGAAACATCCGACACCAACCGCATCGCCAACCTTGAATTTCGTCGCAGCGCTGCCGACTGCGGCGACGTGCCCGACGATCTCGTGTCCCGGCACCATCGGGAACGTGCCGCCACTCCATTCGTCGCGCGCCTGGTGGATGTCGGTGTGGCAGACGCCGCAATACGCGATGTCGATCACCACATCGTTCGCACGCGGCTCGCGACGCTCGATCGTGTGCGGCGCAAGTGGTGATTTGGCCGTCACGGCGGCGTATGCGGGAATGTTCGACATGCAGATGCTCCGGTTGTTGGACGGCCATCGTAACCCTGCGCCAGGCGCGCGTCTGCACGCTTGCGGGAATGCTGCGTTACGCTAGCCACACTTTCCAAAGCACGAAACCGCCATGCCATCGTTCGACGCCGTTTCCGAAGTCAACAAACACGAGCTCACCAATGCCATCGACCAGGCCAATCGCGAGCTTGGCACGCGCTTCGATTTCAAGGGCAGCGACGCGCGTTTTGAACTCGCCGATTCCGTCGTCACCCAGATTGCACCGAGCGATTTCCAGCTCAAGCAGATGCTCGATATCCTGCGCGGCCGACTGATCGCGCGCGGCATCGACGTGCGTTGCCTCGACATCGAAGAGCCGTTAATCAATCTTGCTGGCGCACGCCAGACGATCACGATCAAACAGGGAATCGAACAGGCATTCGCTAAAAAGGTCATCGCTGCGATCAAGGCCGCGAAACTGAAAGTGGACACATCGATCAACGGCGACAAATTGCGGGTGACCGCGAAAAAGCGTGACGACCTGCAACTGACCATCGCCCTGTTACGCAAGACCGACCTGGAACTACCGCTGCAGTTCGAGAATTTCCGTGACTGACAACGACCCGATCGCCGCGACAAGGCGCTGGCTCGAGCGCGCAGTGATCGGCTTGAATCTGTGCCCGTTTGCGAAGGCGGTTTACGCCAAGCAGCAAGTGCGTTTCGTGGTCAGCGATGCGACGACGACGGAAGCATTACTCGAAGTGCTCATCACCGAATTATTGTTGTTGCGCGATGCCGACCCGCAAACCATCGACACCACGCTGCTGATCCATCCGCACGTACTCACCGGCTTCCTCGACTACAACGATTTCCTCGAAGTCGCGGACGAAGCAGTTGCGGAACTGGACCTCGAAGGCATCATCCAGGTCGCCAGCTTCCATCCCGACTACCAATTCGCCGGCACCGCGCCCGACGACGTCAGTAACTGCAGCAACCGCTCGCCATTCCCCACACTTCATCTGCTGCGCGAAGACAGCATCACGCGTGCCGTCGAA
>JBDSVN010000139.1:0-4145 GCA_039927175.1 Lysobacteraceae bacterium
ACACGCTGTTGCATGACCTCGATGGCGTCAAGGCGCCGCGCGTGCTGCTGGTCGGCCTTGGCGAAACCGCGAAATTCGGCATACCGCAATACCAGCGCGCAATCGGCGACAGCGTGCGTGCGTTGAAAATCGGCGCGAGCAAATCGGCGCTGTGCACGTTGACCGAACTCGACGTGCCCGGTCGCAGCGCCGACTGGCGCGTGCACCAGGCCGCGATCGCCGCCGATCACGCCGCCTACAACTACACCAGCAACATCACCCGCAAGCCGGACGCCGGCCTCGAATCCCTGCAATTGCGCGCTGAGGAAACCCAGCGCTCGGCTCTGGATTCGGCCATCGGCATTGCCGCAGGCGTGGCCTTCACCCGCGAACTCGGCAACCTGCCGCCGAACATCTGTACCCCGGCGTATCTGGCCGAACGTGCAAGCAAGCTTGCGGGCGAACATGCGAATGTGACGTGCGAAGTGCTCGAACGCGCCGACATGGAACAGCTCGGGATGGGTTCGCTGCTGGCAGTCTCGCGTGGTTCGGCGAATCCGCCGAAGCTCATCGTGCTCAAGTACAGCGGCGGCGGCGATGCGAAGCCGTTCGTGTTTGTCGGCAAGGGCGTCACCTTCGATTCGGGCGGCCTGAACCTGAAAGTCCAGGGCGGCATCGAGGAAATGAAGTTCGACATGCTTGGCGCCGGCACCGTGCTCGGCGTGTTCCATGCAGCCATTGCGCAGCAGTTGCCGATCAACGTGGTGTGCATCGTGGCCGCCGTGGAAAACATGGCCGATGGTGACGCCTATCGTCCAAGCGACGTACTGACCTCGATGTCGGGCAAGACCATTGAAGTGCTCAACACCGATGCCGAAGGCCGACTGATCCTGTGCGACGCGCTGACCTACGCGCAGCGCTTCGAACCGCAGGCATTGGTTGATGTCGCCACGCTCACCGGCGCCTGCGTAGTCGCGCTCGGCAAGGTTGCGCACGGATTGATGAGCAAGCACGACGATCTGTCCGGCGAGCTACTCGCAGCTGGCGATCACGTGTACGACCGCGCCTGGCGCTTGCCCCTGTTCGACGAATACCAGCCGTTGCTCGATTCGGCATTCGCCGATGTCGCCAACATCGGCGGCAAGTACGCGGGCGCAATCACCGCCGGCTGCTTCCTCTCACGCTTCACCGAAGGCCAGCGTTGGGCGCATCTCGACATCGCCGGCACCGCATGGGGCGAAGGCAAGAAAGGGTTGGCGACGGGTCGGCCAGTCGGATTGCTCTCGCAGTGGCTGCTGGATCGATGCCCCTGAACGATGCCGCGCGCTGATTTCTACCTGATCGCCAAGCCGCGTTTTCGCGACGATCCTCTGTTGCTGGTCTGCGAACTCGCGCGCAAGGCGCATGACGCCGGCTCGCCAACGCTGATCCTCGCGCGCGACACCGAACAGGCCGAAGCGATTGACGATGCGTTGTGGGCCTTCGATCCGGATGCCTACATTCCACACCAGATCGTTGGCATGGATGAGGACGAAGACGAAGCGCCGGTGTTGATCGCGCCACCCGAAAGCGATGCACCGGGGCGCGCACTGATCATTAACTTGCGCGACGACGCCGTGACGCTGGCTTGCGATCGCGTGCTCGAAGTGGTGCCGGCGGATGAGTCGGCGCGCGAACCGTTACGACAGCGCTGGCGCACCTATCAGCAGCGTGGATTCGAACTCAATAAACACGACATGTAAGGCGTTGCACAAGATGGACAAGAGCTACGAACCGCAGACATTCGAAACCCGCCTGTACGCACAGTGGGAAGCCAGCGGTTGCTTCAAGCCCAGCGGCACCGGCACGCCGTACACGATCCTGCTGCCGCCGCCGAATGTCACCGGCACCTTGCACATGGGCCATGCGTTCCAGCACACGCTGATGGACGCGCTGATCCGCTATCACCGTATGCGCGTGGCTCCCGATGGAAACCGTTACGACACGCTATGGCAAATGGGCACCGACCACGCCGGCATCGCGACCGAGATGGTGGTCAACCGCAATCTGGCGTTGCAAGGCAAGGGCGAATCCCGCGATTCGCTCGGCCGCGACAAGTTCATCGAAAAAGTATGGGAATGGAAACAGGAATCCGGTGACACCATCGGTCGACAGATGCGTCGCATGGGCACTTCGGGCGACTGGTCGCGTGAAGTGTTCACGATGGATCCGATGCCGTCGCAAGCGGTGGTCGAGGCGTTCGTGCGCTTGTACGAAGAAAAACTCATTTATCGCGGCCAGCGGCTGGTGAACTGGGATCCGGTGCTGAAGACGGCGATCTCGGATCTGGAAGTCGTCAGCGAGGAAGAAGACGGGTTCCTGTGGTCGATTTCGTATCCATTGAGCGACGGTAGTGGCTCGCTGGTGGTCGCGACCACGCGGCCCGAGACGATGCTCGGCGATACCGCGGTGATGGTGCATCCGGAAGACGAGCGCTACGCGCATCTGATCGGCAAGACGGTGACTTTGCCTCTGACCGACCGTGTCATCCCGATCATCGCCGATGACTACGTGGATCGCGAGTTCGGCACTGGCGTGGTGAAGGTCACGCCGGCGCATGATTTCAACGACTATGCGGTCGGGCAGCGGCATGGCTTGCCGATGATCAACATCTTCACTAAAGAAGCAAAGATCATCGGAAGCCCAAGTAGCTATCGAGAAATATCGGATGAGTTGAGCAAGAACGATCCAATTGTGGATCGAGGAGTTCTCGTAGCAGATGAAATCTTCAGTCCGGAATTGATTCCAGTTCGCTATCAAGGCCTCGATCGCTACGACGCCCGCAAGCTCGTGCTCGCGGATCTCGAAGCCGCCGGGCTTCTCGTCGAAACCAAGAAGCACAAGCTGCAGGTGCCGCGCGGCGACCGCACCGGACAGGTGATCGAGCCGTATCTCACCGACCAGTGGTTCGTGAAGATGGACTCGCTCGGCGCGCGTGGTCTAGAACTGGCCGAAAGCGGAGCCGTAAAGTTCGTGCCGCCGAACTGGATCAACACCTACCGCCACTGGATGGGCAACATCCAGGACTGGTGCATCAGCCGCCAGCTCTGGTGGGGGCATCGCATTCCGGCGTGGTACGACGAGGCCGGCAAGATCTACGTCGGTCGCGACGAAGCCGAAGTACGCGCAAAAAACGATCTCACTGCAAACGTTGCATTGCGCCAGGACAACGATGTCCTCGAAACCTGGTTCTCATCCGCACTGTGGCCGATCTCGACGATGGGTTGGCCAGACAATGATGCGATGGCCGCGCGCGGTTTTGATCGCTACGTGCCAAGCAGCGTGCTGGTCACCGGTTTCGACATCATCTTCTTCTGGGTCGCCCGGATGATCATGATGACCGATCACTTCACCGGCGAAGTGCCGTTCCGCGAGGTTTACATCACCGGCCTGGTGCGCGATTCGCACGGGCAGAAAATGTCGAAGTCGAAAGGCAACGTGCTCGATCCGATCGACCTGATCGACGGCATTGCGCTCGACGATCTCGTCGCCAAGCGCACGACCGGACTGATGCGGCCGACCGACGCGCCGAAGATCGAGAAGGCCACGCGCAAGGAATTCCCCGAAGGCATCCCCGCGTTCGGCGCCGACGCGCTGCGCTTCACCTTCGCCTCGCTCGCTACCCACGGGCGCGACATCAAGTTCGACTTGAATCGCTGCGAGGGCTACAAGAATTTCTGCAACAAGCTGTGGAACGCGGCCCGCTTCGTACTGATGAATTGCGAGGGCTTCACGGCGAGCGGCGCTCCGCAACCGAGCAGCGATTCCGAGCATTGGATACTGCACCAGATGACGCATGCACTGCGTAACGTCGAGGACCATTACGCCAATTATCGATTCGATCTTGTTGCGAGCGAGCTTTACGAATTTACCTGGAATCACTACTGCGACTGGTTTGTTGAATTCGCCAAGCCGGCGTTACAAGCAGGCGGCTCTGCAGCCGATGCAATGCGGCATACGATGCTGTACGTGTTGGAGTCGTTGTTACGCGCGCTACATCCGCTGATCCCTTTCGTTACCGAGGAGATTTGGCAACACGTCGCGCCGAAACTGGGAATCACGGGCAACTCGATCAGCACGCAGCCTTACCCAGAGCACAGCTTGATCATGGCCGACGCGGCGACCGC
>JBDSVN010000140.1:0-6000 GCA_039927175.1 Lysobacteraceae bacterium
CAGCATTGGACTTTCAGGAAAACAGCCGTAGTTGGCGCTGGCAGCGGCATGCTTGACCGCCTCAACTATCTCTGGCGCGTCATTGCGACCGGCGTGAGTTTCCTGGGTTTCGGCATCGGTGGCGTGATCCAGTGGCTGCTGGTCTTTCCATGTCTGAACCTGTGTGTTCGCGACACCGATCGACGCAGCCGACTCGCGCGTGCCGTCATCCATCGCAGTTTTGCCGCGCACATCGAATTGATGCGCCGACTGGGCGTGCTGACCTACGATATTCGCGGTGCAGAACGGCTGCAACGCCATGGACTGCTGATCCTCGCCAACCATCCGACCCTGATCGACGTAGTGTTCCTGATTTCGCTGACTCCCGACGCCGATTGCGTGGTGAAGTCGCGTCTTGCCCGCAACCCGTTTACCCGTGGCCCGGTGCAGGCGACCGGCTACATCTGCAACGACAGCGGTATCGGTCTGGTGGACGATTGCATTGCCTCGGTCAGGTCGGGCAAGAACCTGGTCATCTTCCCGGAAGGCACCCGCACGGCGCGCAATGGCGAACTCCATCTGCAGCGCGGGGCGGCCAACATCGCCGTGCGTGGCGCGCTGAATATGACGCCGGTCGTGATTCGTTGCAGCCCTCCTGCCTTGTCGAAGGGGGTGCCGTGGTATCGTATCCCTTCACGTCGCTTTCACGTGACTGTCGAGGTTGGGGAGGATCTCCCGGTAGCGCCTTTTCTGGATCAAGCGACTGCAGCCATCGCTGCGCGCCGGCTGACTGACCACCTGGTCGCCTATTTCAATACGGAGTGCGCAAGTGCTGGTTCTTGAAAAAGAGCTGGAGCAGGAAATCAAGGTCTTGATCACGACCACGCTGTCGCTGGAAGACATCGCGCCCGAGGACATTGATTCGACTGCGCCGCTGTTCAATGAAGGGCTGGGCCTGGACTCGATTGATGCGCTCGAGTTGGGACTGGCGTTACAGAAACGCTACGGCCTCACGTTGTCCGCTGACTCGGAAGCAACGCGCCAGCATTTCGCCAGTGTGCGCAGCCTGAGCGCGTTCGTGGCGGCAAACCGCAAATAGTAGCCGCCGCTCGCGAAGCGGTATCGCTACCTGGATCATTCAATGAACAAAGAAGATCTCTACCAACGCATCGCCCGCATCCTGCATGAAAGTTTCGACATCGATGTCGCACGCATCAGCCCGGAAGCACGGCTTCGTGACGATCTGGACATCGACAGCATCGACGCCGTCGAGTTGATCGTGCAGCTCAAGCCATTGTTCGGCGGCAACCTCAAGCCGGAAGCCTTCAGGATGGTGCGCACCGTGTCCGATGTGGTCGACGCGCTGTACGGCATGATGCAAGCGACCGCCGACGCACCTGCCGGCGTTTGACGTGCGCCTGCGCACGGGCATGGTGTGGCTGGCCACGTTGCTGTATCCACTGATCATCTATCTGGGACTGGGGCGTTTCGAGCCGCGCTGGATGGCATTGTTCCTTCTGGCGATTGCGCTGGCGCGCGCGATCATCAGTCGTGATCCGGTCTGGCTGGCGGCCGCCTGTGGTGCATTGCTGCTGGTCGCCGCCAGCATCCTTGGAAACCAGAGCCTGCCGCTCAAGCTGTATCCGGTTCTGGTCAGCGGCGTGCTGCTCGCTGTCTTCGGGTTGAGCCTGCGCCATCCGCCAAGCGCCATCGAACGCATCGCGCGCATGCACGAACCGGATCTGCCGCCGGAAGCCGTCGTTTACACGCGCAAGGTCACCATGGTCTGGTGCATGTTTTTCATCGGCAATGGCGCGATCGCGCTGGCTACGGCGATGTGGGGATCGGACCGGATCTGGGCGCTCTACAACGGATTGGTTTCGTATGTGCTGATGGGCATTTTGTTCGTCGTTGAATTGCTGGTGCGACGCAAGGTGCGAAACAGGATCCGGCATGGCTGAAATCGTGGCGCTCACCGGCTTGCTGCGACATCTGGGCAATGCATCCGATCGGCTGCTTGCATTCCATGCTGGAGAGACCGTATCCAGCCATGCATTCGTGCGCCGCGTGCTTGCCTGGCAGACGGCGTTCGCGGCGGCTTCGGGAACGCGGTTCGCGCTTCACCACGAAGACAGCCTTGAATTTGCCGCAGCCTTGTTTGGCGCATGGCATGCAGGAAAATGCGTTTACCTTCCTGCTGACACCTTGCCATCGACGCTGCAGGCAATCGCCGAGCACGTCGACGGCTTCGCAGGTACTTTTGCGGATGCGTTGCAACCAAGTTCGGACCAGTCGGATTCGGCACCATTGTCGCCTGACGCGACATGGGACATGCTTGATCCAGAGACAGTTCGACTGGTTCTCTACACCTCCGGATCCAGCGGCGAACCGGCGGCGATCGGCAAGAACCTGCGCCAGCTCGACTGCGAGATCGCAACCCTGGAATCCCGTTTTGGCGCAGTGGTTGGCGATGCGCGCATCCATGGAACGGTATCGCACCAGCACATTTACGGGCTGCTGTTTCGCGTGCTTTGGCCGCTGGCGGCAGGCCGTTCGTTTGCGACGCAGCGGTTGGAGTATCCGGAACAGATTGCCGCGCTCGACGCATCGCAACCCACCGCACTGATCGCCAGCCCCGCAATGTTGAAGCGCTTGCCGGAGGCTGTGGATTGGTCGTCCACGCGCGCTGCACTGCGCACGGTTTTCAGCTCGGGTGGTCCATTGCCATCCGAGGCGCGCGATGCGGTCGGCGCGTTATGGAATCAAGCCGTCGTCGAAGTCTTCGGCAGCACCGAAACCGGTGGCATCGCGACGCGCAGCAGTGGCGCGGAAGCATGGCGACCGCTGCCAAATGTTGAATGCCGATTGGACGATGCGGTGCTGCACGTTCGCTCCCGGCATCTTGCCGATGACGATTGGTTCCAGACCGCAGACCGGGCGCGTCTGACGGATGATGGATTCGAATTGCTCGGACGCAGCGACCGGCTGGTCAAGCTCGAAGAACGACGCATATCGCTCGATGCGATCGAGCGTGCGTTGCGGGCAGGTGCGTTGATCGATGATGCCCATGTCGTATTGCTCACGGGTGCGCGCGATCGCATCGCCGCAGTGGTTGTGCTGGCCAGTGAAGGCGGCGCATTGCTGGCGTCCTCGGGAAGGAAAGTAGTAATCGAGCGCCTGCGGAATCTCCTGCGTCCGCAGGTGGATGCCATCGCGATTCCGAGGCTCTGGCGTTTCGTCGATGCGCTGCCGACCAATGCCCAGGGCAAGACCACGCAGAAACAACTGGCCGATCTGTTCCGCGCCAACCGTCCGCTGCCGCTTTGGCAGGAACAAGACGAAGCCAGCGCAAGATTGCAGGTCGCTGTCACCAGCGACATGGCGGTGTTCGATGGCCATTTTTGCGACATCCCGATCCTTCCCGGCGTGGCGATGATCGACTGGGCGATCGATTGGGGGCGCGATGCGTTCGCCATTTCGCAACCGTTCCAGCGCATGGAGGCGCTGAAATTCCAGCAGCTCGTGCGTCCCGACACGCAACTGCAACTGCAGATGGATTGGCGCCCTGAAACCGCGACATTGCAGTTCCAGTTCCGATCCGAACATGGCGCACACGCCAGCGGCAGGATCGTGTTTGCGCAAGCGGCTGCAGCGGCATGATCGTCGATAAATCGAACGGCGAAGTCGCAACGTTTTCACCGGTCGTGGTGATTCCGGTCTACAACCATGGAGCGGCGATTGGCGCGATGCTCGCCGGCATCAACAATCACGACGTGCCCTGCATACTGGTCGACGACGGCTCGGATGCGGATTGCGCAGGCGTGCTCGATGCGCTGGTGGCGCGCGATCCCGAGCATGTGTCGTTGTTGCGATTGCCAAACAACCAGGGCAAGGGCGCGGCGGTGATGGCTGGCTTGCGCGAGGCATCGCGTCGTGGCTTCACGCATGCGCTGCAGATCGATGCCGATGGCCAGCATGATCCGGCCGATATTCCGGGATTTCTCGCCGAAGCGCGTGCGCATCCGGATGCGGTGATCTGCGGTTGTCCGCTCTACGACGCCTCGGTGCCGAAGGCGCGGTTGTATGGTCGTTATGCAACCCATGTCTGGGTCTGGATCAATACGCTGTCGTTCGACATTCGCGATGGAATGTGCGGTTTCCGCGTGTATCCGCTGGCATCGACACTGGCCCTGATCGACACGGTGAACGTGTGTCGGCGCATGGATTTCGACGTCGATATCCTGGTGCGTCTCTACTGGCGCGGCGTCTGCGTGCGCAATCGCGAGACGCGGGTGACCTATCCGCTCGATGGCGTTTCGCATTTCGATGTCTGGCGCGACAACCTGCGCATCTCGCGCATGCACGCGTTGCTGTTCTTCGGCATGCTGGTGCGATCGCCGCTGCTGATCCTGCGCAAGTGGCAGCGCACATGAGCGGCAAGCATTGGGCGGATATCGGCGAGACGACGTTCACGGCCGGCATCCGGTTCCTGGGCGGCGTGCATCGCTGGTTCGGTCGATGGCCGTTTCGCCTGTGCCTGTATCCGGTGGTGCTGTTCTACTGGATGACCAGCGGCACGGCGCGGCGGGCGTCGCTGGAATACCTGCAGCGTCTGCAGTCGGCCCATCACATTTTTGCGCGAGCGCCTGGCAGATGGACCAGCCTGCGCCATTTCGCCTGCTTCGCCGAGACCCTGCTCGACAAGACGCTCGCGATGAGCGGACGATACGCGCACGAACGCCTCGTCTTCGATGGCGTGGAACCCATCGTTGCGCATACCGATGCCGGCGAGGGCGGCGTGATCATCACCGCGCACCTTGGCTGCCTGGAGTTGCTGCAGGCATCGGCGAGCTGGCGTCCCGGATTCAAGATCAACATCCTCGTACACACGGCGCACGCGCAACGCTTCAACCGAATCCTTGCACGACTCAATCCCGACGCGCAGGTACAACTGCTGCAGGTGACCGCGTTCAACACCGCGACCGCGATGTTGCTTGCCGATCGCGTTGCCGCTGGCGAATGGATCGCGATCGCCGGCGACCGCATTCCGGTGTCAGGCGATCGCGTCCTGCATGTCTCCTTTCTTGGCAAGACCGCACAATTTCCTGCAGGGCCCTACCTGCTGGCATCCTTGCTGCAGTGTCCTGCGTACCTGATGGCATGTACGCACGAAGGCGCGGGTTATCGGGCACGCGTGCACAAACTTGCGGACCGGATCAAGCTGCCGCGTGCGCAGCGCGAACATGCGATGACCGCCCATGCCGCGAGCTTCGCGCACTGGATCGAACAGCGGCTGTGCGAATCGCCGCTGGACTGGTTCAATTTCTACTCTTTCTGGGATCAATCGAACAATGACGCCAGCAATTCCATCTGAACTAGCCGCTATCGTCATCGGTGCGGGCCGCTTGCGGCTGGACGATGTCGTTGCCATCGCGACGCGTTCGGCACGCGCGCAGTTGCTGGACGATGCCGATTTTCGCGCGCGAATCACTCGCGGCGCAGATTTCGTCGATCGGCTGATCGCCGAGGATGGCGTCGTGTACGGCGTCACAACCGGATACGGCGATTCGTGCACGGTGACGATTCCACCGGCGCTGGTCGCGGAATTGCCGCAACACCTGTACACCTACCATGGCTGCGGCCTCGGACGCTTTCTCGATCCCGATGAAACCCGCGCGGTGCTGGTGACGCGGCTGGTGTCGCTTGCGCAGGGCGTGTCCGGCGTGAGCTACGCATTGCTTGAGCAGATCGCCGCGTTGTTGCATCACGACATCCTGCCGCTGATTCCCGCCGAAGGTTCGGTCGGTGCGAGCGGCGATCTCACGCCGTTGTCGTATGTTGCCGCCGTACTTTGCGGCGAGCGCGATGTGCGCAGCGATGAAAAGATTCTTCCCGCCGCCGAAGCGCTTGCACAACACCAGCTCAAACCGCTGCTGCTGCGTCCGAAGGAAGGTTTGGCGATCATGAACGGCACCGCGGTGATGACCGCGCTCGCCTGCCTGGCGTGGCGGCGCGCCGATT
>JBDSVN010000141.1:0-3631 GCA_039927175.1 Lysobacteraceae bacterium
CGGCACGCTGACCGGCGCCGGCGAGATGCTCAAGCTCGCGCGGCCCGACATCAAGATCTGCGTGTGCGAACCGGCTGTCGCCGCGTTGCTCGCCGGCAAGGAATGGTCGCCGCACAAGATCCAGGGCTGGACGCCGGACTTCATCGGCTCGGTACTCAACCGCGAGATCTTCGATCGCGACGAACTGATTGATGACCTCACCGCCCGCGACACCGCGCGCGCACTTGCGCAGCAGGAAGGCATTTTTTGCGGCCTGTCATCCGGCGCAACCTTTGCCGCTGCACTGGCTGTTGCGAAGGATGCGGAAGCTGGATCAGTGATCCTCGCGATGCTGCCCGATACCGGCGAGCGTTATCTTTCGACGTTCCTGTTCGAGGGAATCAACGAGGGAACGGACGAAGAGTAGCTGGCGAGTTTGGGCGGAAAACGCAGTGATTGGGCCAGTGCAGCGACATCCATCGAACTGCGTATGCCACTGATTGATGGGTATCGCTGCGCTCAACCAATCCTACGCGGCTACGTTGCTGTGTTGGACAAAGAATTGCAGAGTCCAGCGGTTGATGCCATCAACCATCAAGCATTGGATTTCGACAAACGTCGCGCAATCACGTGGTAGATGCCGTACATGCTGATCAGGATCCACGCACTCTCGATGAACAGCACCGACCAGTTCATTTGCGGAGAGTAAAGCACGGGCACGAGGATGCCGCTCGCACCGACCAGGTTGAGCAGCGAATACAGCGCGCTGTCGCCGTTGATGCGACGTGTCTGCTGGCCAGCGTAGGCGCCCAGCACCATCAGCACGCCGATGAAACCGATAAAATCGAACCAATGCAGATTCATCATGATTGAACTCCCGCGCGTTGGCGCACTGCTTCGAACAAGGCAACGCCGGTCGCGACCGACACGTTGAGGCTTTCGATGCCGCCGCTGGCGTCGCCGCCCGGCATCGGGATGTGCACGAGCGCATCGCAATTTTCGCGGGTGAGCCGGCGCATGCCGTCGGCTTCGCCACCCATCACGAGTGCAACAGGGCCGCGCAGGTCGAGCGAATACAGCGAACCGCCCTCTTCGCCCGCAAGCCCATAAACCCAAACGCCGGCATCGCGGATCGCCTTCATCGCGCGCGCAAGATTGGTGACGCGCACCACTGCCACGCGATCGGCTGCGCCAGATGATGTCTTGCGCACCGTCGCATTCACTGGCGCGGCTTTGTCTTTTGGAATGATGACCGCAGTGACGCCAGCCGCCGCTGCGCTGCGCAGGCAAGCACCGAGGTTGTGCGGATCTTGCACGCCATCGAGTATGAGCAGTAGTGCATTCTTGCCGGCCGCTTCGATCAATGCCGGCAGATCCGCATCGTCATGGCTGCGCGCGCCTGCATAACGTGCAATCGCGCCCTGATGCCGCAATCCGCCGGCAATACCGTCGAGCGCCTGCAAGGCAACGCGACGCGCGGAGATGCCGAGTTGTTGCGCGCGCTGTTCGATATCGGTCAGTCGCGTGTTGCGGCCGCCGGCTTCGATCAGCACTTCCAGCACGTGATCCGGATCGTGTTCCAGCGCTGCGGCAACAGCATTGATGCCGGCGATCCATTGTCCTGCGCTCATCGCTTCTTCCCTTTGCCCTTGTGGTCTTTGTTCTTATGATCCATGCCCTTGCGAGCCGTGAATTGCTTGATCGCTTCGGATGTCTTGCGGGTGGACTTTCCGGCTGCTGCCGTCGTGCGCCTGGACGACGCACCGGGATCGTGTTTTTGATCAGACGATGCATTACCGTCGGATTTTTCCACCAGCCGGAAATCGATCTTCCGATCTTCCACGCTCGCACGCAGCACCAGCACACGCACTGGATCGCCCAACCGATACGCGACGCCACGACGTTCACCACTCAGCGTCTTGCGGATCGGATCGAAGTGGTAATAGTCGTTCGGCAACTGGGTCACATGCACGAGTCCGTTGACTTTCGATTCGGTCAACTCGATGAACAAACCGAACGAGGTCACCCCGCTGATCACGCCGTCGAACGTACTGCCGACGTGTTGTTCCATCCACGCGGCACGATAACGCTCGTCCACTTCGCGCGATGCCTCGTCGGCACGGCGCGATTTTTCCGAACTCTCCAGCGCCAGGTGCGCCATCGCGTGCGGCGTGTAAATGAAATTGTCGGCAGTGCCGCCAGCCAACACATGCTTGATCGCGCGATGCACCAACAGATCCGGATAGCGGCGAATCGGCGAGGTGAAATGCGCGTACGCCGCCAGCGCAAGACCGAAGTGTCCGTGGTTCTCGATCGAATACACCGCGAGGCTCTGCGAGCGCAGCAGCACCGATTCAAGCAAGGCCGCATCGGGACGCTCGCGGATTTTCTTCAGCAGCGCAGTGAAATCACGCGGCTGCACTTTCGCCCACGGCGGCATCGTCAAGCCGAACTCCATCAGGAATTCGAGCAGGTCGGTGTACTTGTTTTCCGGTGGACGATCGTGGACACGATACGGTGTGGGAATCCTGTGTTCGTGCAAGAACTGTGCGGCCTGCACGTTCGCCGCGATCATGCATTCCTCGATCAGCTTGTGCGCGTCGTTGCGCACCAGCATGCCGGCCTGCACGACCTCGCCGGCCGGACCGAGCACGAAGCGCGTTTCGCTGGTTTCGAATTCGATCGCGCCGCGTTTCGTGCGCGCCTTGTCGAGCACGCGATACAACTGTTGCAGTCGCTGCACGTCGGGCAGCAATGTACCGATGCGTCGACGTGCTGCCGCCGCAGCATCATCGGGTACGCCATCGCCAATCGCATTCCACACTTCGGTGTAGGTCAGACGCGCTTGCGAGCGCATTACCGCTTCGTAGAATTTCGCTGCAGTGACTTCACCTTCGCGGCCGATCTGCATGTCGCAGACAAAGCACAGCCGATCGACTTCGGGTTTGAGCGAGCAGATGCCGTTCGACAACGTCTCCGGCAACATCGGCACCACGAAACCGGGGAAATACACGGAGGTCGCGCGCAACTGCGCTTCGTCATCGAGCGGCGTGCCGGGCTTCACGTACGACGACACATCGGCGATGGCGACGACAAGGCGGAAGCCATTCGAATTCGCTTCGCAATACACCGCGTCGTCGAAATCCTTCGCATCCTCGCCATCGATTGTGACCAGCGCCAGCGCGCGCAGATCGACACGTTGCGCGGCAATTTTCGGATCCACATCCACCGGCACGGCGGCCGCTTCGGCAAGCACCGCCTGCGGAAATTCATACGGCAAACCGTGACCGTGGATTGCGGCCTGCACCGCAAGCGATGCTGTGAGCTTGTCGCCGAGAACGATCAGCACCTTGCCGAATGGCTGACGGCGATAGTCCTGCTTCGCGCCTTCGGCCTGCGGCACGAGTTCGCAGACGACGAGTTGTCCCTCGCGCGCGCCATTGCTCGCGCCGGATGGAATGATGATGTCCTGCAGCACGCGCTTGTCGTCGGGCACCACGTAACCGATGCCATCGCGTTGCGCATAGCGGCCGGTGACGCGGCTGACGCGACGTTCCAGCACTTCGACGATCGCGCCTTGACGACGCCCGCGATGATCGACGCCGGTTACGCTCGCCAGCACGCGATCGCCGTGCATCGCCTTGCGCATTTC
>JBDSVN010000142.1:0-2963 GCA_039927175.1 Lysobacteraceae bacterium
CTCGTGCGCGAAGAAGTCGCCGCCGTGCTGATCGACCAGCTCGAGCGCACGACCGCCGCCGCGAGCGACGCAGGTCAGTGGTTCGTCGGCGACATGCACGTGCAGACCCGTTTCCTCGGACAACAGACGATCGAAGTCGCGCAGCAATGCACCGCCGCCGGTCATCACGATGCCGCGTTCGGCAACATCCGAGCACAGCTCCGGCGGAGTCTGCTCGAGCGCACTGCGCACCGCGCTGACGATGCCGGCGAGTGGCTCATGCAGCGCTTCAAGGATCTCGTTCGAATTGACCGTGAACATGCGTGGCACACCCTCGGCGAGGTTGCGGCCGGACACTTCGATCTCGCGCACTTCCGACTGCGGGAACGCGCAACCAATCTTCATCTTGATCTTCTCGGCGGTCGATTCGCCGATCAGGGTGCCGTGGTTGCGGCGCACGTAATTGATGATCGCCTCGTCGAAACGGTCGCCGCCGATGCGCACCGACTGTGCATACACGATGCCGTTGAGCGAGATCACGGCGACTTCCGAGGTGCCGCCACCAATGTCGAGCACCATCGAACCACGGGCTTCGTGCACCGGGATACCGGCGCCGATCGCCGCGGCCATCGGTTCCTCGATCAGGTACACCTCGCGTGCGCCAGCTTCTTCGGCCGATTCCTTGATTGCGCGGCGCTCGACCTGGGTCGAGCCACAAGGCACGCAGATCAGCACGCGCGGGCTGGGTCGCAGGAAGCGCGACTTGTGCACCTTGCGAATGAAGTACTTGAGCATTTCCTCGGTCGTGGTGAAGTCGGCGATCACGCCATCCTTCAGCGGCCGGATGGTGGTGATGTTGCCGGGCGTGCGGCCGAGCATCTGCTTGGCTTCGATGCCGACGGCGGCAACCGAACGCTGCGATCCGGGGGTGCGATCCTGGCGGATCGCGACGACCGATGGCTCGTTCAGCACAATGCCGACGCCGCGAACATAGATCAGGGTGTTGGCGGTTCCCAGGTCGATCGACAGATCGGTGGAAAACCAGCCACGGAATTTTTTGAACATGCGGGGGACAACCGAGGGGGAATGGATGGGATGGAGCGCGAATAGTCGGCTAGCGTAGCAACCACCCCCCAACGGAACAAGGTGAATTCGCAGGGTTCCTGCGCTGCAGATGCCGGGGCCGAAGCAAAGGGTGTCCTGCACACGGTTTGGACGCTACCATGCCCGGTCTTGCAAACCCGGGGAATTCCATGTCGGCACTGATTTGTGGCTCGCTCGCCTACGACACCATCATGGTGTTCCAGGACCAGTTCAAGAACCACATCCTGCCGGACAAGGTGCACATCCTGAACGTGTCGTTCCTAGTGCCGCGGATGCGCCGCGAATTCGGCGGCTGCGCCGGCAACATCGCCTACAACCTCAAGCTACTCGGCGGCGACCCGATCCCGATGGCGACCGTTGGCCAGGATTTTGGTCCGTACCGCGAGTATTTCAACGAGCTCGGCATCACGCTTGCGCAGGTCAAGGAAATCCCGGAGCTGTTCACGCCACAGGCGTTCATCACCACCGACCTGGATAACAACCAGATCACCGCCTTCCATCCGGGCGCGATGATGCGCAGCTACGAAAACCACGTGCGCGACGTACCCGGCGTGAGCATCGGCATCGTCAGCCCGGACGGCTACGAGGGCATGATCCAGAACGCGAAGGAATTCGCCGAAGCGAACATTCCCTTCATCTTCGATCCCGGCCAGGCCATGCCGTTGTTCAACGGCGCCGAACTGCGCAACTTCATCGAACAGGCCGACCACGTCACCGTCAACGACTACGAATCCAACCTGCTGCAGGAACGCACCGGCTGGACCTCGGACATCATCGCCGGCAAGGTCAAGGCCTACATCGTGACGCGCGGCCCGAAGGGCGCGACAATCCACGCCGAAGGCAAGACCCACGACGTGCCGCCCGCGCACGAGCGTCGCGTCACCGACCCGACCGGTTGCGGCGATGCATTCCGCGCCGGCCTGCTGTTCGGCATCGAGAAAGGCTACGACTGGCTCACGATCGGTCGTATCGGTAACTTGATGGGCGCGCTAAAAGTCGAGCATCCCGGCACCCAGAACCAGCGCTTCGACTACGACGAATTCTCCGAACAGTTCCGCCAGCAGTTCGGCTACGCATTGCACTGAACGAAATCCGGGAACGGAAGGCTGGCGGCAGTAAACGCTTTGCGCCTCGCGACTTCTTTCTTTTCGCTCCGGCAGTTCCCTGTTCCCCGTTCCCTGGCTCTCCTACATGTGGCGTTCGAGTTGCACGCGGTCGAAACCGCCGACTTCAAAGGTCAGCGTGCGCGGCTTGCCATCGACGCTGGTTTCGATGGTGATGACGCGGATCTTGTCGAGGATGTCGCGAATGGTTTTTTCGTCGTCAATGAACATCGCCTGCTTGTTCTGGTCGGACTTGCTCGCAGCGAATGGATGCGCAGGCGCATCGTCGAATTTGACCGAAACCTTGCAACCCGGCGCGCAATCGAACTCGCCCTTGTCCAGCACCAGATAAACGCTGCGTCCCCACTTCGGATGCTGGCGCAGCACCAGCCGCACCGGCGATCCATCGTCGCCTGGAGATGGTGTCGCATAAATCGCTGCACTGCGCACCACGCCGTCGCCCCCACCTTCCATCAATGCGACGTTGTACGACCACAATATTGTCAGACGGCGCTTGTCACGTGCCTCGTCAACGCGGACGCTGGTATCGGCCAGCGTGGCCTGCACCTCGCGGGCCGCGACGCTGTCCGGGGCGTCGTGCAGCAGCTGGTTCGCATAGGCCTGGGCGAGTTCGTATTGACCGGCTGCGCGCGCCAGAACGTAGTTGTGCGCTTGTTCGTTCGCGGCCGCCTCGTGCAAGCGTTTGGTCTCTGCCGCTTTTTCTGCCGCGACATCGCGATCGGAATGTCCGCAGCCGGCCAGTAACAGCACGCAGAC
>JBDSVN010000143.1:0-2647 GCA_039927175.1 Lysobacteraceae bacterium
CTCGGTGTGCTAGCGGCGGTCGCGTTGTGGTCGCGCCGGCACCGCCTGCATTTCTTCGACACCGTGGATTTCATCGCGCCACTGGTGCCGCCTGGCCTTGGCTTCGGCCGGCTCGGCAATTACATCGGCGGCGAGTTGTGGGGCAAGGTGAGCGATGTGCCGTGGGCGGTGATTTTTCCGCAGGGAATCACTTCGGGCCCGTACCAGAATGCAGGCATGCAGCAGTTGCGCGAACTCGCAAAGCAGGGCGCCTTGGAGCAGTGGGCACGGCATCCATCGCAACTTTATGAAGCGACGCTCGAAGGCCTGGTGATGTTCACCGTGCTGTTCGTCTATTCGCGCAAGCCGCGCCCGCGCTATGCAGTATCCGGGTTGTTCGCGCTGATGTATGGCTGCTTCCGGTTCCTGATCGAATTCGTGCGCATGCCCGATGCGCAGCTTGGCTATCTCGCATTTGGATGGCTGACGATGGGGCAAGTTCTGTCGTTGCCGCTGATCGCGGTCGGCTTGTTACTGCTGTGGCTGTCGCGTCGCGCGCCGACATTGACTCCGCAACCGCCGGTATCGCCGCGTTCCGCCATGCGTTCGTCGCCCCGATGAAGCAATACCTCGACCTGTTGCGGCATGTGCTTGAGCATGGCGCGCACAAGGCCGATCGCACCGGCACCGGCACACGCAGCGTGTTCGGCTGGCAGATGCGCTTTGACTTGAACGCCGGCTTTCCGCTGGTCACCAGCAAGAAGTTGCATCTGCGTTCGATCGTGCACGAACTGCTGTGGTTCCTGCGCGGCGAAACCAACGTTGCGTACCTGAAAGACAACAAGGTCTCGATCTGGGACGAGTGGGCCGATGCAAACGGCGAACTCGGGCCGGTGTATGGCAAACAGTGGCGACGCTGGGCCGGTGCCGATGGCATCGAGATCGACCAGATCCAGTGGGTTGTCGATGAAATCAAACGTAATCCGGACTCGCGACGCTTGATCGTGTCGGCATGGAATGTCGCCGATCTGCCAAAGATGGCGCTGATGCCCTGCCACACGCTGTTCCAGTTCTATGTCGCCGATGGAAAGCTCAGTTGCCAGTTGTACCAGCGCAGTGCCGACATTTTTCTCGGTGTGCCGTTCAACATTGCCAGCTACGCACTGTTCACCCACATGGTTGCGCAGGCGTGCGGGTTGGGTGTTGGCGACTTCGTGCACACGCTCGGCGATGCGCACCTGTACGACAACCACGTCGAACAGGCTCGTGAACAGTTGTCGCGCACGCCGCGTGTATTGCCAAAACTCAAACTCAATCCCGAAGTACGCGACCTGTTCGCATTCCGCTTCGACGACATCGCCATCGAAAACTACGATCCGCTCCCCGCCATCAAGGCGCCGGTGGCGGTGTGACGCCGCAGCTGATCTTGGTCGCCGCGCTCGATCGCCATCGTGCCATTGGTCGCGGCAATGCGTTGCCATGGCACCTGCCAGACGACCTCAAGCGTTTCAAAGCGCTCACGCTCGGCAAGCCGGTGATGATGGGTCGCAAGACGGCCGAATCGCTGGGCCTTGCGTTGCCGGGCCGGCGTAACCTGGTGTTGACGCGTTCGGGCCACGTGCCGTTCGTCGGCATGGAGGCGGTCGCATCACTGGACGCAGCATTGCGCAGCGTCGGCGGCGACGAATTGATGGTGATCGGCGGCGGCGATGTGTTTGCGCTCACCCTGCCGATTGCAACGCGGATGCATCTGACCCATGTCGATACGGTCGTTGAAGATGCGGACGCATTTTTTCCGGCATTCGACGCATCGCAATGGCGCGTTGTGTCGCGCGAGCCGCATGCTGCGGATGCAAGACATGCGTTCGCTTTCGAGTTCGTTGCTTATGCGCGCATCGACTAGCGCTGCTGTTCCAGTGAAGTCGTTCTAGCGAATCTGTTCGCGCCCCGGCACCTGCACGAGGCGTGGCGCTTCGCCTTGCGGTACCAGTTCCAGCGCGGTCAACGGGCCGCCCCAGACGCAGCCGGTGTCGATCGCATGCACGCCGATTCCGATCATCAGCCCGAGTGTCGACCAGTGGCCGCAGACGATGCGCAGGTCGCGCTTGACCATGCCCGGCGCGGCAAACCAGGGATACAAGCCGGGCAATTGGGAACCGGGCGGGCCTTTTACGTCGAACGCGATGCGTCCGCGCGGCGTGCAATAGCGCATGCGCGTGAACACGTTGATGATGGCGCGATCGCGATCCATGCCCTTGAGCTTGGGCGACCAGGCTGGACGATCTCCGTACATGTTGCGCAGCAGTTTCTCGCGATCAGGCCCACGCAACCGCGCCTCGACTTCGCGCGCGCGTGCTTCGGCAATCGGGATCGTCCACTTCGGCATCAAGCCTGCGTGGATCATGGCCCAGCCGTTCGCGTGATCGGCGTGCATCAGATTCTGCTCGCGCAGCCAGCCGATCAGCGTGTCGCGATCGTGCGCGAATAGCACGGCTTGCAAGTCGGGATTGACCTTGCGCTGGTCGGACTCGCGGCGCTCGGCGATCGACAACAAGGAGAGATCATGGTTGCCAAGCACGACCGTGCTGTGGATCGACAACGAGTGCACGAGCCGCAGTGTTTCCAGCGATTGTCCACCGCGATTGACGAGGTCGCCGCAGAACCACAG
>JBDSVN010000144.1:0-3999 GCA_039927175.1 Lysobacteraceae bacterium
TCCAGCGTTTTCGCCACGCGCAACTTTCAACCAGCATGTGCTGGGTGAATTCTTCGATCATGCCGTGCGCTTCGATCAGTGGCACGAAATTCGCTGCACTCAGGAGCTGTCCATTCGGCTGCACCCAGCGCGCCAGCGCCTCGACGCTGACGATCTTGCCATTGCTGAATTCCGCCTGCGGCTGGAAATGCGGCACGATCAAGCCATTGCTGAGCGCATGCCGCAGTTGTTCGACATTGACCTGCACTGTCGGATCAATCGCGCTGATACTGGCCTCGCTATCCAGCAACGACAGCACATGGGTGAGCTTGGCGCTGGACAATGGTTTCTCGACGCTGCCCAGCACGCGCAATCCAGACGCTTGCGCCATCACTTGCACCGCATGCAGCAATGCCGAATCCATCGCGCTGACCACGGCGATTGCCGGCGCCAGACGGTGTTGCGCGATCAGGCCGATGAACTCGACGCCATCCATGCCGGGCATGTCCAGATCCACCAACACCACGTCGGGCGGCGACTCCATCGCACGCAATATTTCGAGCGCCTCGAATCCCTCGGCAGCTTCCATCACGTTGCCGATCCCGAGATCCTCAAGCAACCGCATTCCCAGGCGCCGTTGGAACGCGTGGTCCTCGACCAGCAACACGCGCATATCCGAATACTGCATTTCCATATCTCCCCAGCCTCAAGGTGGACTCTACGCTGCAGTACCGCGCCTCGCCAAGCTTCCGCTCGCTACGACTGAGCCGACATGTTGCTTTCTTTCTGTCACGGGCAGAAACGGTCGCCCTGTTATCATTTCCGCGCAGCCGTTTCAGCCTGCCGCACAGCTCCGGCGCGGCTTACCGCAAGAGATGCCGCCATGTCCGCCATGCCCACGCCCGCTCTCGATCGCGATTACACGCTCGACGACAAGTACACCCGCGAGCGCGGCCGCATCTATCTGTCCGGTGTGCAGGCGCTGGTGCGCCTGCCGATCATGCAGCAATTGCACGATCGCGCGTCTGGGTTGAACACCGGCGGTTTCATTTCCGGCTATCGCGGTTCGCCGCTCGGCGGCTTCGACCTCGAATTGTGGAAGGCGAAGAAGCACCTGAAAGCTGCGTCGATCGAGTTCACGCCCGGCATCAACGAGGATCTTGGTGCGACCATGGTCTGGGGTTCGCAGCAGACCAATCTGTTTCCCGGCGCGACCGTCGATGGCGTGTTCGCGATGTGGTACGGCAAGGGGCCGGGCGTGGATCGCTGCGGCGACGTGTTCAAGCACGGCAATGCCGCGGGCACCTCGAAGTTCGGCGGCGTCCTCGCGCTCGCGGCGGACGATCACGCCTGCCGTTCGTCGACGCTGCCACATGGCTCCGAACTCGAATTCGTTTCCGCGATGATGCCGGTGCTCAATCCCGCCGGCGTGCAGGACATCCTCGACATGGGCCTGCTCGGTTGGGCGATGTCGCGCTTCACTGGTCGCTGGGTCGGCTTCAAGACGATTGCGGAAACAGTGGAATCATCGGCGTCGGTGATCGTCGATCCGCACCAGCTCGACATCATCATCCCAACCGATTTCGAATTGCCGCCGGGCGGCCTCAACATCCGCTGGCCTGATCCGCCGCTCGACCAGGAGATGCGCCTGCACCAGTACGGTGTGCATGCCGCCGAAGCGTTTGCGCGTGCGAACAAGATCGACCGCGTCGTGTTCGATTCGCCGAACGCGCGGCTCGGCATCGTCACCACCGGCAAGAGTTATCTCGATGTCTTGCAGGCCCTCGAATATTTGGGAATCGACCGCCGCGCCGCCACCGATATCGGCATCCGCGTCTACAAAGTCGGCATGACCTGGCCGCTGGAACCGGTCGGCATCCGCGCGTTCGCGGCGGGTCTCGAAGACATCATCGTGGTCGAGGAAAAACGCAGCTTCATCGAATCGCAGATGAAAGAGGCGATGTACAACTGGCCTGATTCCAAGGTGGGTGGAGCCACGCGGCCAAGCGTGATCGGCAAGTACGACGAAGCCGGCGAGTGGATTTTACCGTCGACGAACGAGCTCACGCCTGCACGCATCGCCCGCGTAATCGCCAAACGCCTCGCGCGTTTCCATACCAGCGATTTGATCCGCGACCGACTCGCCTTCCTCGCCGCAAAGGAAGCCGAACTCGCGTTGCCGCGCGCCAACTTCCCGCGCGTGCCGCATTACTGCGCCGGTTGCCCGCACAACACCTCGACCGCAGTGCCGGAAGGTTCGCGCGCGCTCGCCGGCATCGGTTGCCATTACATGGTGACGTGGATGAATCGCGACACCGACACCTTCACCCAGATGGGCGGCGAAGGCGTGACGTGGTGCGGGCAGGCGCCGTTCACCGAAACCAAACACGTGTTCCAGAACCTCGGCGACGGTACTTATTTTCACAGCGGCACGCTGGCGATCCGGCAGGCAGTGGCGGCCAAGGTCAACATCACCTACAAGATCCTCTACAACGACGCAGTCGCGATGACCGGCGGTCAGCCCGTCGATGGCACACTCACCGTGCCCGACATCGCGCACCAGGTACGTAGTGAAGGCGTGCACACCATCGTCGTGATGAGTGACGACATCGCGAAATGGAACAAGCGCGAAATTTTCCCGAGCGGCGTTGAATTCGTTGATCGCGACCTGCTCGATGTGACGCAGAAACAACTGCGCGAAGTGCCCGGCGTATCGGTGCTCATCTTCGACCAGACTTGCGCAACCGAGAAACGCCGTCGCCGCAAGCGCGGCAAGATTCCCGATCCGAAAAAACGCGTCATGATCAACTCGCTGGTCTGCGAAGGTTGCGGCGATTGCGGCGAGAAATCGTTCTGCGTCGCGGTGCTGCCGAAGGAAACCGAATTCGGCCGCAAGCGCGAGATCGACCAGAGCGGCTGCAACAAGGATTATTCCTGCACGAAAGGTTTCTGCCCGAGCTTCGTCACCGTGCACGGCGGCGAGTTGCGCAAGGGCAAAGCGTGTTCGTCGAAGGATGCAACTGCGGAGCGCCTGGATAGTCTGCCAATGCCAGCGTTCAAGTCGAACCTCGATCAGCCCTGGAACATCCTGATTACTGGCGTCGGCGGCACCGGCGTGGTCACCATCGGTGCCTTGCTTGGCATGGCCGGGCATCTGGAGAACAAGGGCGCGAGCGTGCTCGACCAGACCGGTCTCGCCCAGAAAGGCGGAGCGGTGACGACGCATGTACGCATTGCGAAATCGCCCGACGACATCCATGCCGTGCGCATCGCTGCCGGCGAAGCCGATCTTGTACTCGGCTGCGACATGGTCGTCGTCAACGATTACTGGGCGCTGTCGAAGATCCGCGCCGAGCGCAGCACGGTCGTGCTCAACACCTACGAAGCGATGCCCGGCGGCTTCACCATGCATCCGGACATGCAGTTTCCGGCGAAGGGCATCGTTGCCGCCGTGCGTACTGCGCTCGGTGGTGGCGAGCCGACGCAGATCGAAGCGACCGCGATCGCCACCGCGCTGCTCGGTGATGCAATCGGCGCGAATCTTTTCATGCTTGGCGTGGCTTGGCAGAGCGGCTTGGTGCCGATCTCCCTGGACGCGTTGATGCGCGCGGTCGAACTCAATGGCGCTGCGGTTGAAATGAACAAGACGGCATTCGCTTGGGGCCGCCTCGCGGCGATCGATCCGGATGCGGTGCGTACGGCTGCCGGCCTGCAATCGGCAACGCAGATGCTTGCCGATCCCGCACCCCGCGCCTCGAAATCGAATGTCGCAGAATTGCCGCTGGATGACGCGCGCCTCTCGCATGGCCTCGATGAAACCATCGCCCGTCGCGACGCATTCCTCACCCAATACCAGAATGCGGCCTACGCAAAACGCTACCTCGCGCTGGTCGAGAAGGTGCGCGCCGCCGAATCAGAGCGTATGCCCGGATCATCCGTGCTGACCGAAGCCGTCGCACGTTACGCTTTCAAATTGATGGCGTACAAGGACGAATACGAAGTCGCGCGACTTTATACGTC
>JBDSVN010000145.1:0-7525 GCA_039927175.1 Lysobacteraceae bacterium
ACGTCTCCGCTTCCCATGGTTTGATCCACTTTTGCGGTGCCTTCAAACTCACTGAAAATCTGCTCATAGGTTTTGCCCATAATGTTACGTTGAAAATCTGGATCACGCCCTTGGCATCGGTGGCGATGCTGGAAAAGTTGGCGCTGTTGAAGATCGCGCTTTGCAGCGCGCCCGCCTGGATCAGTGCTTCCTCTGCCTTCTTGCGCGCTGTGTTGTCGGTGCCGATGAGCAGGTACCCGATGATGCCTTCCTGCGCATCGCGCAGCGCCGTCACCGAAACGATTGCGGGGAAGCGGCTGCCGTCCTTGCGAATGTAGGTCAGCTCGTAGATGTCCTCGATGCCGCGCGAGGCCTTGAACACCAGCGCCTCGAAGCCCGGCGTGATCGGCGTGTCCAGTTCCAGGCTCAGGGCCGCGGCTCGCGCAATAACCTCCTGCGGATCCGAAATGTCCGCCGGGGTGATTTTGTTCATCACCTCGGCGGCGGCGTAACCGAGCATGCGCTCGGCGCCGACGTTGAAGATCTGGATGACCCCGTTCGCATCAGTGGCGATGCTCGAGAAGTTGGCGCTGTTGAAAATCGCGCTCTGGAGGGCGCCGGCCTTGAGCAATGCATCCTCGGATTGCTTGCGCTCGGTGATGTCCTGGACGATGCCCGCCATGCGGGTCAGCTCTCCGCCGGCCCCCGATCGATGCTGCCCCAGTACCCAGATCCAGCGGATTGCTTCGTCGGTTCGGCGGATGCGACATTCGAGATTCCAGTCCGTCTTGGCCGCAATGGCTTCACGGAAACACCGTTGGGCTTCCGCCCGGTCCTCCGGCACGACGTGCGCGAAGAACATTGCATCGGTCCATTGCGGGAGAAGCGACTCGTAGCCGAAGATCCTGTCGTGCTCGAGCGTTCGATGCGCGGAGTGGTCCTGCAGATCGAGATCCCATGCACCCACCCGACATTGTTCCAAGGCCAGGTTCAACCTGATTTCACTTTCGTGCAGTGCCTGAATTTCGGAGGAAGCATCGCCACTCAGTCTGGAAACCGGTGACTCCAGACCATGCCGCACCTCGCGAGGGCCAACATCAGAACTGAAGTTCGGCATGAGATCTCTTCCTTCAAACAACGAAGCATCAAACAGGCTCTCTGGGACTTTCCCGCGATCTACTTTCCATCCGCTTCGCGATGGCCCCGAATAGCAGTTGGGCGATCCGTCGGATTGCGGACGGCTGGAATACAGGAAACGAACGAGGCCCTATTGGTCGACGTTCCGAGCCAGAGGGCCGATCAGACGGTCACCTGGTATTACCTACGCCCTTATTACAGTGAGTTATGTACGTTAGCCCACATATAGGTAACCCTTTGAATTCTCCGAATCATTCGGAGAAGAATGACTAAGAGAGAACAGAGGTGCTGACTTGATGGTGGGTCGTCCGAGATTCGAACTCGGGACCAGCGGATTAAAAGTCCGATGCTCTACCGACTGAGCTAACGACCCACGCGTGGAACTGGTGACGCGCCGCTTGGGCGGACGCGCATTTTAGCCGACTCGGCTCATCTGCGATAGCGCGTCGGATCAGCGATGCCGGCATTGGCGAATCCTTCCGCGCGCAGGCGGCATGCGTCGCAGCGGCCGCAGGCACGGCCATCGGCATCGGCTTGGTAGCAGGAAACCGTTTGCGCGAAGTCCACACCGAGGCGCATACCCTCGTGGACGATCGCGTCCTTGCCCATCCGCATCAACGGCGCATGCACACGGATGCCGGCGCCTTCGATGCCTGTTTTCGTTGCGAGATTGGCCAGCGTTTCGAACGCGGCAACGAATTCGGGTCGGCAATCCGGATAGCCGGAGTAATCGACCGCATTGACACCACAGAAAATATCCGCCGCACCCAGCACTTCGGCCCAACCCAAGGCGATCGACAGCATGATCGTGTTGCGCGCCGGCACGTATGTCACCGGGATGCCGACATCGAGCGCTTCGCCGAGATCGTGTTCCGGCACGGCGATGTCGGCGGTCAGCGCCGAACCACCAATACTGCGCAGATCCACGGCGACAACCTTGTGCTCGACCGCGCCGAGCGACTGCGCATTGCGTGCGGCGGCAGCGAGTTCGGATGTGTGACGCTGGCCATAGGCGACGCTGAGTGCGTACGTCGCGAAACCCAGTTCGCGCGCCATGGCGAGCACGACGGCGGAATCCATGCCACCGGAAACCAGAACGACGGCGCGCTTCACCCAGACACCATCATCGACCTTGCTCCTCGCCCCAAAGCAGCTTGTGCAACTGCAACTGGAAACGTGCCGGAACGCGATCGGCAAGCATCCACTCCGCAAGGTCGCGCGCCTGCAACTGTCCGTAACTCGGCGACAACAGCACATCGCAACGCGACGGCAAATCGTGTTCGCGCAACATCGCCAGTGCCCAGTCGTAATCGGCCCGATCGCAGAGCACGAACTTGACCTGGTCGCGCATCGTCAGCAACGGGATGTTTTCCAAACGATTGCGCGCCATCTCGCCGGAGCCTGGCGTTTTCAAATCCATCACCCGTGAAATACGCGGATCGACCATGCCGATATCGAGTGCGCCGGAGGTTTCAAGGGAGACCTCGTAGCCTGCATCGCACAGGCGCTTGAGCAAATCGATGCAGCGTTTCTGCGCGAGCGGCTCGCCGCCGGTGACGCAGACGTGTCGCGCGCCGTGTTTCGCAACTTCCGCAAGGATCGCATCGATCTCCCACCACGCGCCGCCATGGAACGCATACGCGGTATCGCAATAGCCGCAACGCAACGGACAACCGGTGAGGCGCACGAAGACGGTCGGCCAGCCGACGCTGCGCGCTTCGCCCTGCAGCGAATGGAAAATCTCGGTGAGTCGCAACCGATCCTGGGTCGCGCTGTCGGCCACGCGAGTGTCTGCAGCAACGCTCGAATTAATGGCCGACATCCATGGCCATCGCACGCAAGCGGCTTTGCGCCTGTTCTGCCACTTCGGTGTTCGGAAAACGCTGGATCACGCTACGCAGTGTCGCCTCGGCTGCATCGTGTTGTTTCAGTCCATCCTGGCAATAGCCGAGCTTGAGCAATGCACCCGGCATTTTCTGCGAGGCCGGGTACTGCGTGACGACATTGTTGAATGCCTCAAGCGCAAGTTGGTAGTTCTGGGTGACGTAATACGATTCGCCCATCCAGTAATACGCGTTCGGCGCGAGCATGCTGTTCGGATATTGCTGCACGAAGACGTTGAAACGCTGTGCAGAATCGGCGTACCGGTCGTTGCGCACGGATGCAAGCGCGGCGTCGTAGGCGGCCTGTTCGCCGGCTGGATCGGCAGTCGTAGCCACTGTCGGCGCGGCAGCACGCGGCGTGCTTGCACTTGCAGCAGCAGGCGCGCTGCTTGCCATGACTGGCGCGCGCGCGGCCGGACGCAGCGGCGGTGTTGTGGCTGCGGGCGCAGCTGCACCTTCAAGCCGGCTCAAGCGGCTGTCGAGATCGATGTACTTCTCGCGACTGCGTTGCTTGAGTTCCTCGTTTTCGTTCTGCATTTCCTCGACGAGGCTGCGCATCGCCTTGACGTCTGATTCAAGCTGCGCAATCCGGTTGAGCATGTCGACCGATTGCTGGCCCTGACTCTGGTTCTGCTGGGTGCGCACTTCCAGCGCCGCAACGCGATCGGACAGGCTGGTGAAAGATTGTGCCGACGCGCCAGCGGCGACCATCACGGTCGCCGCGACACATGCCATCAGGATGCGCTTGCTCATTGCCGACACCATCACTTGGCGTTGTAAACGATCTCGACGCGACGGTTCTTCGCCCAACAAGTCTCGTTGGACTCGGTGCAGACCGGACGCTCTTCGCCGTAACTGACGACGTTCATCTGGCTGGCCGACGCGCCATTGGCCTGGATCGCCGACTGCACAGCCTTGCCGCGTCGCTCACCAAGGGCGAGATTGTAGTCGCGGCTACCGCGTTCGTCAGCATTGCCTTCAAGGGTCATGCGGGAATCCGGACGATCCATCAGGTATTTCGCATGGCAGGCGATGATTGCCTGGAACTCCGGCTTCAGCGTGTCCTGGTCGAGGTCGAAATAGACGACGCGCTGGCGCAGGCAGCTGTCACTATCCAGGTCGGCCGGCGTGTACCTGCCAGCCGTTTGCGGACCAATCGGAGTGGTCGTGGTGGTCGGTGTCTGCGTCGACGACATGTTGTTGCCCGCGTCGTTGTCCTTGACGTTCTTCTTTGCGCAGCCCGCCAGCGCAATACACACTACGGCCATGATCAGAACGGATTTATTGGTTTTCATTGCGTTCATCCTTTTCGCGTTACGGAAGTCAGTTGGAAGTGGAATGCATGCAGTCGATCAACGCTCACGGTACGGCGACCACGCAGGCTCGCGCACGTCGCCATCGGCCAGAACCAGGCGTTGCCTCACTCGACCGTCGGCCGAGACGGCGTAGAGGACTCCACGCTGGCCTTCTTTCGCTGCGTACAGCAGCATGCTGGCGTTTGGCGCAAAGCTGGGAGACTCGTCGAGACTGCCGGGCGAAAGTGTCTGCCAGCGCCCTGATCCGCCGAGGCTTCGATCCAGCATCGCAATACGATAGACGCTCCCGTTACCCTGCGCCATGGCGATTTTCTTGCCGTCGTAGGAGATCGAGGCGCTTGCGTTGTACTGCCCCTGGAACGTCAGCCGCGTCGGCTGCGCTCCCGCGCTGGCGGCGACTTGATAGAGCTGCGGCTTGCCGCCGCGATCGGAAGTGAAGACCAGGCTGCCGTCCGGCATCCATTCGGGTTCGGTATCGATGCTGTAGTGATTGGTAATCTGCGTTAGTGCTTTCGTCGCCAGATCCATCACGTAAATTTCCGGGTTGCCGGATTTCGACAACGTCATCGCCATCCGCTTGCCGTCCGGCGAGAACGCGGGCGAACCATTGATGCCCTTGAAACTCGCAATGAGTTCGCGCGCGCCGGTCGCGAGGGTCTGGATGTAGATGGTTGAATTTCCGCGCTCGAAACTCACGTACGCGATCCTGCGTCCGTCCGGGCTCCAGGCTGGATGCATCAACGATTGGGTCGAATGGACGAGGCCCTGCGGGTTGTATCCATCCGAATCGGCGATCATCAAGGCGTACTTGGCGTTGTTGCCGATGCCGCTGGCAGTGACGTAGGCGATCCGTGTATCGAACGCACCGCGCACGCCGAGAATCTTTTCGTACACTTTGTCGGCCACCTGGTGGGCGACGTGACGCATTTCCAGCGGCCGGCCGGTGACGGTGCCTGCAAGGATGCTGCGTTGTTTGGCGATGTCGAACAGTTCGAATGCGACGCTGTAGCCGCCATCGCTGCTGTCGAGTACATGGCCGGTCAGTACGTAATCCTGCTTGAGCAACCGCCATGTCGAGTAGTTCATGTCGGAGCTGCCCTGCGGATGCTCGACGATGTCCTTTTCCGCCAACGAGCGGAATTGTCCGGAACGATCAAGGTCGGCGCGGATCACCGATGCAACATCGGTATCGGGCTTGGCGCTGCTGCCCTGGTATTCCATCGGCACCACCGCGATCGGCAACGCGGCGTCGTTGCCGGTCACCAACCCGACATCCAGTCCCTGCGCGAAAGCGGGTGCCACGACGCATGCCAAAAGCAATAACATCGCCCCCAGGGAGTTTCGGATCAGCTCATTCTTCATCTGCGGCAAGCCTCCTGCGGATAACAAAAGTCCAGACTCCACTGTCGCAATTGCGGAAACACTTTCTCGTATCCGGCATACGGCAGCGACGATTTGTGCATTGCCCGATCCACTGATTCTCGGGCAGCGGCGGTGAACGGGCAATTAAGATATTTCACGTCGATCACCTCGCCACCCGGAATCTGGGTGAACTGGATGATGCAATGCACCCGCTCGGGCACGTCGGTGTGGATCCAGTTGTTGTTGGTGACCTCGATGATCGCGCGCTTGTATTGCTCCAGCAGCCCCTGGTCCGCGCCATTGGCTCCGGACTGCGGAACCGATGCAGCCGCTTGCGTCGCGGTCGCCGGCGCGTTGTTTTGTGCGAGTTGGGCGCGCTGATCCTGCAGTTGCTTGAGTTTTTGTTCCTGCAGCAAGGTCGCGCGCTTGGCATCGGCAAGCTGTTTGCGGATCGCATCGAGCTTTTGTTGTTTCTCCAATTCCTGCTGTGCCAGTCGCAGTTTGTTCTGCGCTTCCTGTTGCTGTTGTTGCTGGTTGGTCAGATCGATCTGCGCCTGTTTGCGGCGTTCTTCCTGTTCCTGCTGTTTCTTCTCGGCAGCCTGCTCGGCAAGGCGACGCACTTCGTCCTGGTTGACGGTATCGGGCTTGGGCAATGGCGCTTGCGGTGCGGCCTGCTGCGGTTGCGGCGCATCCTGCGGGCGCGGTTCCGGTTGCGGCTGTGGCGGAGGCGTAGCTTCGGGATCGGCCTTTTGTTCCGCAGCTTTGACCGCCTTGACCACAGCGCGCGATTGCTGGGGCGAACTGACCAGTGTTGCCTCGATCACCGGACCGGCGGCATCGGCGGCGGTCGGCAAGTGTTGCCACCGCAAGCCCACGAACAGCACTGCCAACACCAGCAAATGCAGTCCCAGCGCGAGCAATACCGCACGCAACTTGTCCCATGTGGTTTCCATCACCCTCAGCGCTTGCCCGGCGTGGCTGTGGCAGCCTGTGCAGGCTTGCTCATCAGCGCGACGTGGGAGACGCCTGCCTCTTGCAACAGCGTCATCAGGTCCATCACTTTCTGGTAATCGAGCGTGCCGGCAGCGGCGATATACACGGCCAAATCCGGATTCTGGTCATGGAATGCGGTGACTTTCGCCGCCAGATCCCCGAATGCGACTTCCTTTGCGTCCGCCTCGCCGATCTTGAACTTGTAAGTGCCGTCGGATGCGACCTCGACAACCAGCGAATCCTTTTTCTGGTCAAGCGTGTGCGCCTTCGATTTCGGCAGATCGACATCGACGCCAAGATTGAGCAACGGCGCGGTGACCATGAAGATGATCAACAGCACCAGCATCACGTCGATGTAGGGCACGACGTTGATGTCGGCCTTGAGCTTGCGGCGCTGGCGGTGGCGACTCATGCGGTGCGTCCTCGCGGCGTGATCGTCAGTATCAACGCGCGCATGGGCAAAAAGGGGTCACTCTTCAACATGTGCCTGCCGTTGCAGGATCGAAGAGAATTCTTCGGCGAAAGCTTCATAGCGGACGTTGAGTCGTTCGACCTTGGTCGCGAAGCGGTTGTACGCCCACACCGCCGGGATCGCCGCGAACAAGCCCATCGCGGTCGCGATCAAGGCTTCCGAGATACCCGGCGCAACAGTGGCGATGGTCGCTACCTTGAGGTTCGCCAGTCCCTGGAACGAAATCATGATGCCCCAGACCGTGCCAAAAAGGCCGACGTAGGGACTGATCGAACCCACGCTGGCGAGGAACTCCAGGTTGTGTTCCAGCCCGTCGAGTTCGCGCGAAGTCGAGGCTCGCATTGCGCGCTGCGCACCTTCCAGCTGCATGCGTGCATCCACCC
>JBDSVN010000146.1:0-3348 GCA_039927175.1 Lysobacteraceae bacterium
GGCTGCACGCGCGTGCATCTGCCAAGCTCGTGCAACTGATGTCCGGCTTCCATGCCGAGGCATTCCTGCTGCGCAACGGTCGTGAGGTGAATGCAAAAAGCATCATGGGCGTGCTGCTGCTTGCCGCCGGCGTCGGCAGCACGGTGACCTTGCGCACCAATGGCGAGGACGAGGCCGCCGCACTCGATGCAGGGGTCGCCCTGTTCGCCCGCAATTTCGACGAGAGCGGTTGATGCGGCTGGCGATCGTCGGCCATGGCGCATCGCGCGGACTTGCACTTGGTCGCGCCCGGTTGCGGCTCGCGCATGCCGCCGAAGTCCGCGAAGAAATCATTCCGCATGAGGCAGTCGATGCCGAACTCGCCCGCCTGCATGGCGCGTTGGCTGCGGCGCGCGATGAACTGAATGGATTGCGCGAACGCCTGCATGGCGCGCTTGCGCACGAACTCGGCGAATTCCTCGACATCCATGCGCTGATCCTCGATGACCCTGAATTGCTGCACGGACTCGATGCACTCGTGCGCACCGGGCATTACGGCGCCGAGTACGCGTTGAAATTACCGCGCGACAAGCTGGTGTCGGTGTTCGACGGCATGGAGGACCCCTACTTCAAGAGTCGCCGCGAGGACATCGAACACGTCATCGGCCGCGTGCGCAACGCATTGCATCGCGGGCCGAATGAGCCACATGCGGGATTCGCTGGCGAAATCCTGGTCACAGATGCGGTTGGTCCCGCCGAGCTCGCGCAACTGCAGGCGCAGGGCGTGGTCGCGGTGGTCACGTCCACCGGCAGCATGCTTTCGCACAGCGCGATCCTTGCGCGCAGCCTGCACATCCCGCTGGTTGTCGGTGCGCATGAAGCATTGGCTGGAATCAACGACGGCGACGCCTTGATGGTCGATGGCGGCACCGGCGAGGTGATCCGCGAACCGGGCGCTGTGGACCTGCGCCATTACCACCAGCGCGAGCGCGCATTGCTGCACGAAAGTAAAACCCTGCAACGGTTGCGTGCCGCGGATACCCGGACCCAGGACGGCGTCGACATCCGTTTGTATGCCAACGCCGAATCGCGCGAGGATGTCGCCGAAGCGCATGCGCTCGGCGCGGCTGGCGTCGGCCTGTATCGCACCGAATTCCTGTTCCTGCAGCGTCACCAGTTGCCGAGCGAGGAAGAGCAATTCCGCGTCTATCGTGATCTCGTGCTGGGCATGAATGGTCGCCCGGTCACGATCCGCACGCTCGACCTCGGCGCCGACAAGACCGACGGCAGCGGCATCGTGCTCGAGGGTGAGCCCAATCCTGCACTCGGCCTGCGTGGCGTGCGGTTGTCGCTTGCGAGGCTGCCGCTGTTCGAGACGCAGCTACGCGCCATCCTGCGTGCGTCGGGTTATGGCGCGGTGCGCATCCTGATCCCGATGCTCAGCAGTCGCGAGGAAATGGTCGCGGTACGCGTACTGATCAAATCGTTGGCGCGCGACTTACGCAGCGAAGGCTACGAGATCGGCGAGAACGTCGAGATCGGCGCGATGATCGAAGTCCCGGCCGCCGCGATCGCACTCAAGGGTTTCATCGACCAGGTCGATTTCGTTTCGATCGGCACCAACGATCTGGTGCAATACCTGCTTGCGGCCGACCGCGGCAACGATGCGCTCGGCACGCTGTATTCGCCGTTGCATCCGGCCGTGCTGCGCTTGCTGCGTGATGTCATCGCGCTCGGCATCCGTCGCCAGCTGCCGGTTGCTGTCTGCGGGGAAATGGCCGGCGATGCGCGTTACACGCGCTTGCTGCTTGCGCTCGGATTGACCGATTTCAGCCTGCACCCATCGACATTGCTCGAAGTGCGGCAGGCCATACGCGACAGCGACCTTGGCAAACTGCGCGCGCGCGCAGTCAAACTGCTGCGTGCAACCGATCGCGCCGGCATCGAGCGTTGGATGGCGAAATGAAGCAGGCAGCGATCACGGGCAGGGTTTCGGACCCGCCTGCACCGCGCCGAGCATTTCATTGGTCTTGCGGTTGAACAACAGGAACCACATGCCAGGCTTGACCCAGTCACCGGTCTCGGCATGCGCGGTGCGATCGTTGCTGCGCGCAAACACGTCGCCGTCGGTGCGTTCCATGCGCACTTCGGTCTTCGGCGCATCGATGCCGTCGACCGACCAGGTCAACGTCGCGCGGTAGATCGCGTTCGGCTTGCAGTTCGGCGCATTCGGCGGATCGAGCTTCATGCTCACGCCTGGGCGCATGAACGATTCGGTCGGCATCGGTTGCGACTTGTTGTTGCAGGCCGCCAGAGTGAATGCCATCAGCGCGGCAGTAGCGGCGATCATCGGATAACGCATGGAAGACTCCTGACTGGTTGTCGTAATTGCACTTTGTCGAATGGATTGGGCGATGATGCACGTCACGTTCTGCGCGCGCGGCACAGATGCCTCTGTGCGGCATCACCAAAGCACACAATAATACACCGCCCCACGGAGCTCCCGATGGCCGAAGCTGCCCGCCACGACAAGACCGCAAGTCAGCTGCGCCTGCTTTCCGAGGCGCTCGACAGCGGCCGTCTGGGCCCGGTGCGGCGGCTCGTCAACTCGTTGTCGCCTGCAGAGATCGGCAACCTGCTCGAATCGTTGCCGCTGACCAGGCGCAACGTCGTCTGGGGCCTGGTCGATCCCGAAGACGACGGTGAAGTGCTGCTGCACGTCGGCGAGGAAGTCCGCGAAGGCCTGATCGCGGACATGGATCCGGACGAACTGGTCGCAGCCGCCGAGACTCTGGACATCGACGACCTCGCCGATCTTGTCGACGACCTGCCAGACACGGTCATCGACGAAGTACTCAAGTCGATGGATCGCGAGAACCGCGAACGCCTCGAGCAGGTGCTCTCGTATCCGGAAGACAGCGCCGGGCGACTGATGAACCCGGACGTCATCACCGTGCGCGCCGATGTCACCGTCGATGTCGTGCTGCGCTATCTGCGGCTGCGCGGCGAGATGCCCGAACATACCGACCACCTGTTCGTGGTCAGCCGTCGCCACCAGTACCTTGGTCGGGTTGCGTTGAGCGCGTTGCTCACCCACGAAGCGGCAACCCCGATCAACGAACTCATCGATGGCGAACAACCGGCAATCGCCGTGCACACCCAGGCGGGAGAAGTCGCCATCCAGTTCTCCGACCACGATTGGGTCTCGGCACCGGTCGTGGATGCCGGCAACATCCTGCTTGGCCGCATCACCATCGATGACATCGTCGACATCATCCGCGAACAGGCCGAACACCAGGCGATGGGCGCGGCCGGCCTCGACGAGGACGTCGACCTGTTCGCACCGATCGCGCGCACTGCGCGCAGCCG
>JBDSVN010000147.1:0-3423 GCA_039927175.1 Lysobacteraceae bacterium
TTGCACGCCGGCAACCGTTTCGAAGTCGACATCAAGATTGAAATTCGCACGCATGAAACTCGTCGCTGCCATCACCACGAAGGCGATGCTCGCCACCATGCGCAAGTCGAATTTCGCCGCGTACTTGCCAACCAGCGGCGCAAGGAATACCGGCAAGATGCCGAGCGGCGCAGTAGCAAACCCAGCCCAGATCGAGGTATAGCCCAGGTCGCGTTGCAGCCACAGCGGTATCAACAAGCCGACCGAGAAAAATGCCGCATAGGCGACGATCAATGCGAGCGTGCCGACCCTGAAGTTTCGATGTCGGAACAGGCTCAGATCGACCAGCGGGTGTTTGTCGGTAAGTTCCCAGATCAGGAACACAGCCAGCGAGATCGCCGAGACGACAGCGAGCACGACGATATGGGTGGAATGGAACCAGTCGTCTTCATTGCCGAGATCGAGCAGAACCTGCAAGCAGCCGACGCCGATCACGAGCGTGGCCAGGCCGATGTAATCGAACGGCGGTTTTTCGATCGGTTCTGGCCTTCCTTCAAGCTGCGATTTCACCACCACGCTGGCAAAGATGCCGATCGGCACGTTGATCAGGAAGATCCATTCCCAACTGTAGTTGTCGGTGATCCAGCCGCCGAGGATTGGCCCGGCAATCGGCGCGACCACCGTGACCATCGCTAGCAGGGCCAATGCCTGCCCGCGTTTTTCGCGCGGATAGATCGATACCAGCAAGCTCTGCGTAAGCGGATACATCGGCCCGGCGACGAAACCCTGCAATGCGCGCGCAACCACCAGCATGCCCATGCTGTGCGCCAAACCGCAAAACAGCGACGCGAACGAAAACAGCATCGTCGCCCAGGTAAACACGCGGGTTTCACCGAAGCGCTTGCTGAGCCAGCCGGTCAACGGCAAGGCGATCGCATTGCTGACCGCGAATGAGGTGATGACCCACGTGGCCTGCGATGCACTGGCGCCCAGGTTGCCGGAAATCGTCGGCAACGAGACGTTCGCAATCGTGGTGTCGAGCACCTGCATGAAAGTGGCGAGCGACAACCCGAGCGTGCAAAGCGCCAGGCTCGGCGGACGGAATCCGTTCGCGGTATCGGCGGCGACTACGGCCATGGATCGAACTCAGCGGGTCGCGACGGCGTGCAAAACGGCAGCGCGGCTGGCACGCGCAGAAACTGCGTGCGATGCAGTGCCGAGATTGTCCTGGATGATCTTGTTCACCAAAGCGTCCGCGTCCTGCATCTGATGCGCGTACACATCGGTGGTGAGGATGGGTTTTTCGCCCGGTTTGCTCGGCAGCATTTCGCCGCCCTGCCGATGCAGGTTGACGTCCACGCTCATCGACAACCCGATGCGCAACGGATTTTTCCGTACCTCATCCGGATCGAGCGCGATCCGTACCGGCAGGCGCTGCACGATCTTGATCCAGTTGCCGGTGGCGTTCTGCGCGGGCAACAACGCGAACGCACTGCCGGTGCCGACGCCTAGGCTTTCGATCGTGCCGCGATAATCCACGCTGCTACCGTAGATATCGGCATGCATCGTGACCGCCTGCCCGAGGCGCATCTTGGTGAGTTGGGTTTCCTTGAAATTCGCATCGACCCACACTTGATCGAGTGGCACCACGGCCATCAACGGAACGCCCGGTTGCACGCGCTGGCCAAGCTGCACCGAACGGCGCGCGACATAACCAGCCACCGGCGCAACGATCTGCACGCGCGCATTGTTGATATACGCCAGGCGCAGTTGCGCGGCAGCGGCCCGCACATCGGGCTGGGACGCGACATCGGCGTTGCTGACCATTGTCTTGTCGACGGCAAGTTTCTGCGACGACACATGCATCGCTTCTTCGGCAGCGGCGAGTTGGTCGCGCGCATGCGCAAGTTCTTCGGCGGAAATTGCGCCGGTGCCGGCAAGGCTCTGGCGGCGCGCATAGTCCGAGCGCGCGCGTTCGAGCTCGACTTTGCGTACAGCCAGCAGCGCCTGCGAACTGTCGATACCGTTGTACAGGCCGCGTACCTGGCGCACGGTGCGCGCCAGCGCAGCTTCTGATTGTGCAAGTGCGGTCGCGGTATCGGCCGAATCCAGTTGCGCGAGCGATTGTCCCTCGCGAACGAGATCGCCATCATCGGCACCGATGCTGACCACGGTGCCCGGCACCATCGGCGTGATCTGCACGACATTGCCGCCCACATACGCGTCGTCAGTGCTCTCGTACCAGCGACCGATCAGGAAATACCAGATCAGCAAGCCAATCGCGCCGATCACGATGACGGCCATCAGCAGGCGCAGCAGCATGCCGCGCCTGCCGACAGGTTTGCGGGGCGGGACGTTCGCGGTGATGGGTGCGGGTGCGCTCATGGCAGATGGTTCCAACGTCGATTGAATGGGAATGGATGATCAGTGCGTGGCGGCAACGGGCGCAGCGGATGCTTGCGGTGGCGTGATTTCCGATGCAATGGCAACGGACTGGAAACCGCCACCGAGTGCCTGCGCCAAGCGCACCGATGCAACGATGCGCTGCGCATGCAGGTCGGCCATGCCCTGTCGTGCGCGCAGCAATGGCTGCTGCACGGAGAGCACATCGAGATAGGCCGAGACGCCGCTGCGATAGCGCTTCTGTCCGAGGTCGTAGGCCGACTGCGCGGCATCGAGCGCTTGCTGCTGGGTCGCGAGTTGCGCATCGATTGCGCGCAAGGTGATGACCTGTTCGGCAACCTGATGCAGTGCGTCCACAAGGGTCTGGTCGTATTGCGCAACCGCTGCGTCGTAAGTTGCATCGCGTTCCGCCAGACCCGAGCGCAAGCGGCCGCCGTCGAAGATCGGCAGCGAAATCGCGGGCCCGACTTGCAGGTAGCGCGACGGTAATTCAAACAAGGTGCTCAACCCACCCGAGGCAAGCCCGACCGCAGCGCTGAGATTCACGCTCGGATAGAACTGCGCTTTCGCGGCCTTGATGCCGCGCGCTGCGGCTTCCACGCGCCAGCGTGCAGCGACGATATCCGGACGCCGTGCCAGTAGGTTGCTCGGCAGATCGGAAGGCATTGCAAGTGCTGCGACAGACAATGGCTGTGGGCGCGCGATCTGCATTCCGCGATCCGGCCCCTGCCCGACCAGCGCAGCGAGCGTGGCGCGAAACAATGCAGCCTGTTCCTGCATCGCCTCGACTCCGCGTTGCGCTACAGCAACTGCGGCATCGGTCTGGCGCAACTGGATGTCGTTGTCGATACCGGCTTTTACACGCTGCGCAGTGAGTTTCCGGGTTGCCTGCGAACGTTCGAGTTCACCTTGCGCAAGATCCTGCAGTTGCGCTGCGTGTGCGAGTTCGGCGTATGTCTGCGCAATGTTTGCCGACAACATCAGGCGCGCGGCCTGCGCATCCACCTGCGCAGCGTGCGCCTGGTCAACGGTGGCTTCCCA